>JBOGVL010000298.1:0-3811 GCA_050692535.1 Actinomycetota bacterium
TCCGTTCGCGGATCCACTCGTCGGTGGTGTCGACGAGCCGTTCGAACTCCGCGTTGGGGACGATCCGCTCGGGCAGGACCGAACCGAGCCCGGCCACGGTGGCATGGCGCTGTGCGGTCATGACCCCTCCCGGGCGGCCGCCCGGCCGCCCTCGTCGGAGGTCGAGGATAACGTCCGACGAGACTCGGCGATGCACGCCGAGCCAACGCGTCGGCTCCTGCCGGGCTCCTCCGGCGTCAGGCCAGATCGGTCGCCGCGGCGGCGGCCTCGGCGGGGGACCCGACCGCGAGAGCGCGGGCCTGCGGGACGACGCGCCTGGCGAGCCGGGTCAGGACGTCCCCCGGTCCCGCCTCGACGAACGCCGCGACCCCCGCGCGCTCGAGGGCCTGCGCGCATCGCTCCCATCGCACGGGCGAGACCACGTGGCGCCGGAGCAACGCGCGGAGCTCGTCGGCGTCGCTCACGAGCTCGCCCGTGACGTTGGCCGCGACGGGGAAGCGGGGCGACTCGAAGGCCGCGGCGTCGATCGCCGCCCGGAGCGGTTCGACCGCGGGTTCCATCAGCGGCGAGTGGAACGCGCCGGCGACCTTCAGCCGGACGGCGCGGATGCGGCGCCCGGAGGCGAGCGCCTCGGCGCGTTCGATCGCCGCGACCGTGCCGCTGATCACGACCTGCTGCGGGGAGTTCTCGTTCGCGACGAGCAGGACGTCATCGCCGCGCGCTTCGTCACAGAGCTCGGACGCCTGCTCCGTCCCCACGCCCAGGAGCGCCGTCATCGTCCCGGGGCGCTGCTCGGACGCCGCCTGCATCGCGCGACCGCGAACCCGCACGATGTCGAGCGCCGCGGTCAGGCGCAGCACGCCGGCCGCCACGAGCGCGGCGAACTCGCCCAGCGAGTGCCCGGCGGCGCCCCCGAATGCCAGGCCCGAGGCTTCGAGCACCCGGAACGCCGCGACGTCGAGCGCGAGCAGCGCGGGCTGTACGAAGTCGGTGGTCTCGAGCGCCGACTCGTCGCGGCATCCGACGACGACGTCGCGATCGATCGCCGCCGACGCCTCCTCCAGCACGGACATCGCGTCGGCGTGCTCGGTCCAGGTGTCGGCCATGCCGGCGAACTGTGAACCTTGACCCGGGAACACGACCGCAACGCTCAAACTCGCGACCCCTCGATCATCGGTCGACGAACCCTACTGCGGCGGTCGAGGCGCAGTGAAACTGCAGGTCAGGACGTACGTAAACCCTCACTTCGCCTCAAGCGACCGTCGAGGGTTGCCACCCCCAAACGGGTCCTGTACAACAACGCGGAACCTATGGCCGAGAGGGTTCAGCGAAAACTTCCCGCTACTCCGGGCCGCCGAAGCACGGGCGGCGACGGAGTCCTTGGGTTCCTTGGGCAGGACATGGCCGTCGACCTGGGAACCGCGAACACGCTCGTCTTCGTTCGGCGCGTCGGCATCGTGCTGAACGAACCCTCGGTCGTCGCGATCAACACGCTCACCGGCGCGATCCTCGCGGTCGGCAACGAGGCCAAGCGGATGATCGGCCGCACGCCCTCGCACATCCAGGCGGTGCGACCGCTGAAGGACGGCGTCATCGCCGACTTCGACGTCACCGAGAAGATGCTCCGCTACTTCATCCAGCGTGTGCACAAGCGACGCGTGCTGGCAAAGCCGCGCGTCGTGGTGTGCGTGCCGAGCGGCATCACCGGCGTCGAGCAGCGCGCCGTCGAGGAGGCCACGATCGCCGCCGGCGCGCGCCGCGCCTACATCATCGAGGAGCCGATGGCGGCCGCGATCGGTGCGGGCCTGCCGATCCACGAGCCCACCGGCAACATGATCGTCGACATCGGCGGCGGCACGACCGAGGTCGCCGTGATCTCGCTCGGCGGCATCGTGACGTCCACGTCGTTGCGGATCGGCGGCGACGAGCTCGACGAGGCGATCATCAACCACGTGAAGAAGGAGTACTCGCTCCTGCTCGGCGAGCGGACCTCCGAGGCCATCAAGCTCGCGATCGCGTCCGTCTACCCGATGCAGGAGGAGCTGCTGGCCGAGATCCCCGGGCGCGACCTCGTCTCCGGGCTCCCCAAGACCATCCAGATCACCGACGGCGAGATCCGGACGGCGATCGAGGAGCCCGTGAGCGCGATCATCGACTCGATCAAGGCCACGCTCGATCGCACGCCCCCGGAGCTGGCGGGGGACATCATGCACAAGGGCATCGTCCTCACCGGGGGCGGCGCGCTGCTGCGGGGCCTCGACAAGCGCCTCCGGCACGAGACCGGGATGCCGGTCCATATCGCGGAGAGCCCGCTCTCCTCGGTGGCGATCGGGTCCGGGAAGTGCCTCGAGGAGTTCGAGGTGCTCCAGCGGGTTCTGGTGAGCCCGTCGCGGAGGTGACCCGCCGGTGGCGCTGCGGAACCGCGCGCGGAGCACCCGGCTCCTGGTCGTCGCCCTGATCTCGGCGTCGCTGATCACCATCACCGTCGACTACCGCCAGGGCGACTCCGGGCCGCTCGCGGTCGCCGGCGACGCGGCGCTCGCCCTGATCAGCCCACTCCAGGAGGCCGTCTCCCGGGTGACCGAACCGATCGGCAACTTCTTCTCCACGCTCGTACACCTGCCGTCGATCCGCCGCGAGAACCAGGAGCTCGAGGACCTCGTCGCGCAGTATCAGCAGGAGAACGCCACGAACCAGGCCGACGCGACGAGGATGGCGGAGCTCGAGGCGCTGCTCGACCTGCAGGGGAGCCTCGGCGCGAGGGTCGAGACGACCGCGGCGCAGGTGACCGGGAACGGGGTCTCCAACTTCGAGTGGACGATCACGATCGACAAGGGCTCCTCCGACGGGATCCAGCAGGACATGGCCGTGGTCGCCAGCGCCGGCCTCGTCGGTCACGTCATCGACGTCACCGGCAGCGCGGCGGTCGTCCAGCTGATCATCGACCCCGACTCCGCGGTCGCCGGGCGCCTCGACACCTCCGGCGAGACCGGGCTCCTCGAGGGACAAGGGGAGGGCGACCTGCGCATGAGCCTGGTCGACGCCCAGGCGTCGGTCCAGCCCGACGACAACGTGGTCACGGCCGGCTACCGGCTCCTCGAGGGCGCCGCGCAGAGCCTCTACCCACCGAACGTGCTGATCGGGACCGTGTCCCGGGTGCTGTCCGAGGACAACGCCATCGAGAAGTTCGTGACCGTACGCCCGGCCGTCGACTTCTCCACCCTGAACCTGGTCCTCGTGGTGCTCTCGAGTGGGTCCGACTAGCCTGAGGTCCCGTGCGCCGCGCGATCCTGCTCACCCTCGTCGTGCTCACGGCGCTGCTCCTGCAGACGACCGTGTTCGCCGACGTCCGGCTGCTCGGCGCGCGGCCCGAGCTGATGTACCTGCTCACGATCGCCTTCGCGGTGCTCGAGGGCCCGGCCTCGGGCGCGGCCACGGGCTTCGTCGGCGGGATGGCGCAGGACTTCCTCCTGAATCAGCCCAAGGGGATCACGGCGCTCACGCTCACACTGCTCGGCTACGCGATCGGGATGCTGCGCCAGTACATCGTGAGCCCCTCCCCGGTGCTGCCGGTGGTGCTGGTGGCGAGCGGGACGTTCGCGGGCGTGGTCTTCTACGGGACCGTGTCCTTCCTCCTCGGCCAGCTCGACACGACGTGGGTGTACCTGTTCCGTGTCGCCGCCCTGTCGGCGGTGTACAACGCGGTGCTCACGCCCCTGCTGTTCCCGATCCTGCGGCGGGCGGCCGAGGGCTCGCGCTCGCACCGGGTGATCCGATGGTGAGCGCCCGGTGACGGAAGGCAAAGCCGGTC
>JBOGVL010000299.1:0-3785 GCA_050692535.1 Actinomycetota bacterium
AGGAGGGCGGGACGATCACGCTCGACGGCCAGACCGCGAACGACCACGGCACCGAGGACGTTTCGGGCGAGACGTCGATCGAGTTCGAGCTCGACAACTTCTACTTCCAACCGACCGTGGTTCAGGGAACGGCCGGTCAGACCCTGACCCTGGAGGCGTTCAACGAGGGGGACGCGGCCCACACGGTCACGTCGGAGGAGCTGGGCATCGACGAGGAGCTCGAGCCGGGCGGCGAGGCGACGATCCAGGTCACGTTCCCCGAGTCCGGACAGGTCGTGTTCGTCTGCCGGTTCCACGAGGGCCAGGGGATGCGCGGGGCGCTCGAGGTCACCTAGCGCCCGCCCGAGGGCCGCTCACTCGGCTGGGACGAACCGGACGTCTCGAGTCGAGGCGTCCGCGGCGACGAAGGCGAGCAGTCGGGCGCCCTCCTCGGTCACGGCGTCGATGTCCTTCCCGGGCAGCCGCACCATCGGCTCGATCAGCAGCGTCGCGACGTCGTGCTCGCGGCGGATCCTCCACAGGGCCCGGACGAATCCGTCGACGAGCACGGCCGCGTCGCCCACGACCGGCTCCCGGAACTTCCGCTCGACGATGCGGGCGCGGTCGGCATGCGAGAGGAAGACGTTGTCGTACTCGGGCAGGAAGCGCGGCGGGGCCGGGGTATCGGGGTCGGGGAGCGGGGCGCGGGGGACGTCGAACAGCTCCTTCCCCCGCTCGTCGCGGAACGTGCGAAGACGCGGCCGCAGCTGCTCGACCAGCTCGCGCACTCCGGTCAATCCCGACCAGGCACGGACGTCCATGACGGTGGCCGGGCCGAACGCGGCCAGGTAGCGCAGGATGGCCTGGTCCGGAGCGGGATCGGCCGGCAGCGCGCGGCCGAGCCACGTCTCGACGGTGGTCCACGTGGCCCGCCCGCTCTCGCCCCAGACGCCGCGCGGGGGAACCTGAACCACCGGGACCAGGTAGGTGATCGCCTGCGACAGGGCCGCGGGGTCGCGGCCGGGCCAGCGCTCGCCCAGGAGGGGACGGAGCTCGGCCTGCGTGCGCGGACGCTCCTCGACGAGCGCCCGGCCGGCGGCCAGGAGCTCCTGCCTGTCCACCCCGTCGATCTGTCGGCCGAAGGGGCTGCCGGACGTGAACACCCGCTCCAGGACCGGCTGGAGCGCCGGGCGGAGCGCCAGGCAGTCCCGGTCCGTGACCAGGTGGATCGTCGCGCGCATCAGCGGGACGCGCACCGCGCGTCGCTCGGTGATCAGCCGGGCGAGCTTCTTGGGTGCGAAGCCCTCCAGCCGCGTCCACAGGCCGACGTACGGGTCGATCGGTACCTGCGCCTGCATGCCGACCAGCCGCTCGATGGCATCGGCCGCCGTGAGCCTCCGCCGGCGAAGCAGGAGCTGCCGTTCGAGCAGGGCGCGATTGAGCGCGCGCGGGCCGAGCACCTCGCCGTCTCGCATGTCGGGAACGTACCGGCGGGAACGCCCATGTGCACGCCCGGCTTGGCGGCCGGGAGCGTTCGCCGGAGGCGGCTACGGCCGGATGTTCTGGTTGTGGTGGAACAGGTTGTCCGGGTCCCACGCCCGCTTGGCCTGGACCAAGCGCTCGTAGTTCCCCTTGTAGTTGGCCTGGACGCGGTCCTGGTCGTCCCCGTCCATGAAGTTGACGTACCCGCCCGCCTCCGAGAGGGGCGCGGTCGCCGCGTAGTAGTCGCGCACCCATCGCACGTTCGCGTCGGTGTCCGCGGGATCCGGCCACGCGCCCGCGATCACGGTAGCGAAGTTGGCGTCGCGGTAGGCGAAGGCGGTCGCGTCCGGCGCGACGCGGTGACAGGCGCCGTTGATCGGATAGATGTGCATCGTCGAGTTCACGACCGGCACCCTCGGCCCGTGCTCGAGATGAGCCTCGATCACCTCGTCGGTGAGCTCCTTCACGAAGTTCGCCTTCCAGTAGTGCTGGAGGCCCGCCGGCATGAGCCCGTCGAACGCGCTGTTCAGGGCCGGATAGGGCATCGGGCCGAGATGCTCGGCCACCACCGGTGCGACGTCGTGGAACGGCTTGAGGAAGCGCTCGCCCTCGTCGGCCGGGCCCGCCCAGCACGCCACGAAGGCGAACAGCGTCTGGCCGTGGCGCTCCTCCGGGATGAACGGCAGCGGCGGCGCGATCTGCCAGGCGGGGAACCCGCCGAACGCCTCGGGCGCATCGGCGATGAGCTCACGGTAGAAGCGCAGCACGGAGCCCGCGTCGGCGACGTCGTAGAACATGGGGCCGCCGTAGATCTCCTCGACGGGGTGGAGCCGGAACTCGAGCGAGGTCGCGACCCCGAAGTTCCCCCCACCGCCCCGAAGCGCCCAGAACAGGTCCGGGTTCTCCGCCTCGCTGGCGGCGACGGACCGACCGTCCGCCGTGACGACCTCCGCCGAGACGAGGTTGTCGCACGACAGCCCGAACCCGCGGGCCAGGTACCCGATGCCGCCGCCGAGCGTGAGCCCGCCGACCCCCGTGGTCGAGATGATCCCTCCCGTGGTCGCCAGGCCGTGCTCGTGGGTGGCGTCGTTGAAGTCCCCCCAGGTCGCCCCACCCTGCGCCCGCGCGGTGCGCCCCGCGTCGTCGACGGCGACGGACCGCATGCCGGAGAGATCGATCACGACGCCGTCGTCCAGGGTGCCGAACCCGGGCGCGCTGTGCCCGCCCCCTCGGACGGCGAGGTCGAGCGAGGCCTCTCGCGCGAAATCGACGGCGGCGACCACGTCCTGCTCGCTCGCGCACCGCACGACGACGCGGGGGCGGCGGTCGACCATGGCGTTGTAGACGCGCCGGGCCTCCTCGTAGCCGCCGTCCTCGGCCGTGATGACCTGCCCCGTAACCCGTTCACGGAGCGCTTCGATCGTGCGCATGCCGCCTCCCCTCGTCGCCGACTGCGGACACCGTCGGCAACCCTGCCGCCGCTGATCCCCGCGATCGGTGTCGGAGGTCACATGCCGAGCGTGATGACCGTCACCATCGACGCGGGCTCCCTGGATCGCGACTTCGGCGAGGCTCTCGTCTACCCGCGGAGATGAGCTCGGCACCGACTACTCGGACGCCTGGTTGCCCGACAACGAGTAGCGCCGGATGTCGGGTGACGCGTGGTCTTCGTCGGTGCGTTGGTGCGCCCCGGACCGCTCGGCCGGCGGCCTCAGGCGCTGGAACTGCCCGGGGGTGAGCCCGACCTGCCGCTTGAAGATCCGGCGGAAGTAGCGGTCGTCGCCGAAGCCGACGTCGGCCGCGATCCGTCCGATGGGCCGATCGGTGGAGCGGAGGAGAGCGCGTGCCCTCTCGATGCGGAGTCGATGGATACGATCGGTCGTTGATTCGCCGAATGTCGCCCGAAAGACCCGCCCGAGATAGTCCGGATTGAACGCGAGGGCGGTGGCGATCCGGGCGGTGCTCAGTGAGGGGTCGGTGAGCCGGTCCGAGATGAAGGACGCGGCCCGACCTGCGAGCCGAGCGGCGGCCTCGGGCCGAGGCGGGGCCGGCGGCGGGAGCAGGATCTCGGCCAGCAGGAGCTGAAGGTAGCCGCGCGCGGCGGGCGGCATGAGCAGCGCGGCCTCCTGGTCCGCGAGCAGCTGCTCGAAGAGCGTTCGAAGGCGGTCCGGTCGCGCGGCGGGACCGCTCCGTTGTCCCCGCAACACGACGGACTCGACGGCGTCGGGTCCGGATGGCCCGGAGCCGAAGCAGGCCCAGTAGAACCAGGTGTCGGGATCGAGGACGTCCCAGCCGTAGTGGCGACGGCCGGCTCGAAGCACGAC
>JBOGVL010000300.1:0-3784 GCA_050692535.1 Actinomycetota bacterium
CACCGTGACCTCGCCCGCGGGACCGGACTGGAGACCGGGTGCTCCGGCCGGCCACACGGGAGAGAACGGGGCGTCGGGCGTCAGCACGGTGAACGACGCCGTCTGCTCCGTCTCCGCGTTGTTGACAGCGACGAGGTACTCCACTCGCTCGTCCCGACCGACACGGCTGAACGCGTAGATCCCGGTCTGATCGGTCGCGTACCGGTGGATCTGCGCCCCGGACCGCAGCGCGGGGTGATCGGCGCGCACAGCGGCGAGCTCGGCAAGCGTCTGGTAGATCGGATGGTCGGTGTCGAAGTTGTCCTCTTGATGGGTCGAGTCGGTGCCGATGAGGTCGTCGTCCCAGTACTCCTCGGTCTGACTCGCGAACATGTCCTGGCGGGCGAGCTGGTCCCCACCCGCACCGGTGAAGCCCTGCTCGTCGCCGGAGTAGACAACCGGCATTCCGCGCGAGAAGTACATGAGCGCGTGCGCCAACCGGTCCCGGCTCAGGAGCTCGTCGTCCGTGGCCCCCGAGTTCGCGTTGCTGACGAACATGCCGATCCGGCCCATGTCGTGGTTGCCGAGGAACGTCGGCAGGGAGTAGGCGTTCGAGTCGGCGTCGAGGTACCAGTCGTCGGCGGCGAAGAACGTCTGCAGGTTCTCGGTCGGCGCGGATTCCGCGGCGAAGCGCTGGGCGCGGTTCTGGAACCCGAAGTCCAGGACAGCCGGCAGCGGTCCCTTCGTGGAGAAGATCGACGGGAAGTTCGGGTTGGGGTCGAAGACCTCGCCGAACATGAAGAAGTCGTCGTTGCCGACGCGGCCGGCCTCGCTCAGCATGGCCGGCGCCCATCGCTGCCAGAACTCGATGTTCACGTGTTTCGTCGTGTCGACGCGGAAGCCGTCGACGCCGAACTCGACCCACGATCCGAAGAGGCGAATCATCCCCCGGACGACCCGGGGGTGCTCCGTGAACAGGTCGTCGAGCCCGAAGAAGTCGCCGTAGACGGAGTTCTCGCCCGAGAACGTGGTGTTGCCGCGGTTGTGATACAGGGTTCGGTCGTTGAGCCAGTTCGGCCTCTTGACCCGGCGATCGGCCGTGGTGTTGAAGAACGGCGTGTACGGAAAGCTGACATCGACGTCCAGCTCGGGGAACACGTTCGTCCCCGCGTAGTCGCGATCGTCGAACGGCACACCGTCGGCGTCGCGGTACGGCTCGTCCCCCTTCGAGACGTACTCGTAGGTCTGCTCCTCGTAGTCGATGACGTCGGCGGTGTGGTTCGTGATGATGTCGAAGAAGAGCTTCGCGTCCCGCCCGTGCACGTCATCCAGGAGCGCCGCCAGCTCCGCGTTGGTCCCGAAGTGCGGGTCGACGCGCGTGAAGTCCTCGGTCCAGTACCCGTGGTACCCGGCGGACACGAACTCGGTCCCGAGCCCCTGCACCGGCCGGTTCTGGAAGACCGGCCCCATCCAGAGGGAGGTGATCCCCAGACCCTCGAGGTAGTCGAGCTTCTCCGTCAGCCCGGCCAGGTCGCCGCCGTGGAAGAACCCTCGATGTGTGGGATCGAAGCCGTGCTCGAGCGGTCCGCCCGGGATCCCGCCGGTGTCGTTGTTCGGATCGCCGTTGAAGAAGCGGTCGGGCAGGACGAAGTAGAAGACCTCGTCGGTGAGCCCCCGGACGCTCGGCGTCGCGAGCGCGGCGTCCCCGGGTTCGGTCTGCGCACCCCCGGTCTTGCCGGAGAGCGGAAGCAATGCCAATGCCAGGACGAGGGCGAACGCAAAACTCAGCCGACGGTTCGAGACGATGCGCCCCATGAGGCTCCTCCTCCGCGTGACGGGCCCGATGGATCGATCTTCCAGCGTTCCCGAGGCGGGCAGGCGCCAAACGGCATCGGGCGGAGGTGGCCCCTGCCGCCGCTGGGCGGGACTAGGGTCGGGGAGTTCTCGGATGATCGACGAGGCGATCTCGTGGAATCGAGCGATCGAGGAGGGGCGGATGAGTCGTCGGCAGGATCCGATCGTGGTGGTGGCTCCCAGCGACCGCAGGGCCGGCCCGCCGACGCCCGGATTGCAGCGGCAGGAGGCCTTCTCCTCGGATGACCTGTGGGCCGGATTGGTACGCACCGAGGCGCGGATGGCGTCCGGCTGGCACCATCACGGCGAGTACCAGACCATCGTCTACGTCCTCGCCGGCGCCCTGCGGATGGAGTTCGGCCCTCGAGGCTCGACCGCCGTCGACGCCCGCCCCGGCGACTTCGTCGTGGTGCCGAAAGGGGTCGTCCACCGGGAGAGCAATCCATCCTTCGACACTGCCGATCTGGTCGTCGTGCGTGCCGGCCGCGGAGAGTCCACGTTCAACGTCGAGGACCCCCCACGGGACTGACGGTTCCGGCCGGCTGGCGCCGCGTCCGGCCAGGGTTCGCGTGTGGCGGGCTCCGAGCTTGGGTAGCACTGGAGGTTCGTGAGATGGGTCTCCTCGACCGGAAAGCGGTGATGGCAGTGACCCGGAGACGTGTCCTCCTTTCCGTGCTCTCGCTCACGCTCGTGGTGGGGGCGACCCCGGTGAGCGCGGTACAAGGTCCGCCGCAGGCCGTCCGGTTCGCCACGTTCAACGCGTCCCTCAACCGGGGCGCCGCCGGCCAGCTCATCAGCGACCTCTCCGCGCCCGGGAACGCTCAGGCCGACGCGGTCGCGGAGATCATCCAGCGGACCCGGCCGGACGTGCTGCTGATCAACGAGTTCGACTTCGACGACCAGGGCGCAGACGGGTCGTCGCTGGCCGGTCAGCTGTTTCAAGACAACTACCTATCCGTCCCTCACGGCGGCGCCGTGCCCATCGAGTACCCCTACCGCTTCGTCGCCCCCTCCAACACCGGCATCCCGTCGGGGTTCGACCTCAACAACGACGGCATCATCGGGGGCGCGGACGACGCCTTCGGGTTCGGGTTCTTCCCCGGGCAGTTCGGGATGGCCGTGTACTCGATGTTCCCGATCGACGAGGATGCCATCCGGACGTTCCAGCACTTCCTGTGGAAGGACATGCCCGGCGCCCTGCTGCCCGACGACCCGACCACAGCTGCGCCCGCCGACTGGTACTCGCCCGAGGAGCTCGCGGTGTTCCGGCTCTCGTCCAAGAGCCACTGGGACGTCCCCATCGAGATCGGGAGCAAGGTGGTCCACTTCCTCGTGAGTCATCCCACCCCGCCGGTGTTCGATGGGCCGGAGGACCGCAACGGCACGCGCAATCACGACGAGATTCGACTCTGGGCGGACTACGTCGCTCCGTCTCGCGGCGGCTACATCGTCGACGACGCGGGGAATCGCGGCGGACTCGAGCGTGGCGCCCTCTTCGTCATCGCCGGCGATCAGAACTCCGACCCCTTCGACGGGGACAGCATCGCGGGCTCGGCCCAGCTCCTGCTCGAGCATCCACTGGTCAACACCGGGGTGACGCCCGACAGTGAGGGCGCCGTCGAGCAGGCCGCAGCTCAGGGCGGGGCCAACCTTACGCACATCGGTGACCCTCGGTTCGATACGGCAGACTTCAGCGACGTCGCGCCCGGGAACCTCCGAGTCGACTACGTGCTCCCGCGAAGGAACATGAGGATCGTCGACGCCGAGGTGTTCTGGCCGACCAGCGACGATCCCCTGTTCGCGTTGGTGGGAACGTTCCCGTTCCCGAGCTCGGACCACCGGCTGGTCTGGGTCGACGTGCGGATCCCCTCCGTGTGATCCGCCGACGGCGCTCGGCTGTGTTTGGCTCGATCCTCGGCCTCTCACAGCGTTACCTTCGTCGCCCCCCCTC
>JBOGVL010000301.1:0-3768 GCA_050692535.1 Actinomycetota bacterium
CCGTCGCTTCTGCTCCGCCTTGGACACGTTGAGGAAGAACTTCACGATCTTGGTCCCGCTCCGGTCGAGGTGACGCTCGAACGCGTTGACGTCCTCGTAGCGACCCTTCCAGAACCGCGCCCCGCCCGGCCCGGGCGGCAGGCTCTGCTTCTCGAGCCACTCGGGGTGGACCCGAAGCGCGACGACCTCCTCGTAGTGCGAGCGGTTGAAGATCCCGATCCGACCCCGCTCCGGCAGCGCCTTGTTGATCCGCCAGAGGAAGTCGTGGTCGAGGTCCTCGCTGGAGGGCTGCTTGAAGGAGACCACCTGGACGCCCTGCGGGTTCACGCCGGACATCACGTGCTCGATCGTCGAGTCCTTGCCGGCCGCGTCGAGCGCCTGGAACACGACGAGCAGGGCGTAGGTGTCGCTCGCCCACAGGAGCTCCTGCGCATCGGAGAGCTCCTTCACACCCTGTCGCAGGATCTCCTTCGCGGTGGCCTTGAGCCTGCGCTCGGAGAGCTGAGCGAACTCCTTGCCCCCCGTCCATGCCGGGTCCCGCTCGGCGAGCCCGGCGGGCGTGCCCGGCTCCACGAGCAGGCGCTTGCGGATGCGCTCACGTCGCTTGTCGACTTCCACTCCGGATGCCCTCCATTCCTACTTCTTCGACTTGCGGATCGAGGTCACGAGGCCGTTCTTCACGATGACCTTATCGTTGCCGTTCGCGAGCTTGGCGTCGCCCGGGTCGGTGCTCGACAAGAGCTTCCCGAACCGCGACAGGGTGTCGTCGTCGCCGCCTGCCGTGATCGTCCCATCCGACGCGACCTGTGCCGCGCGGAAGAGCCCGCCGGCGTCGAACACGATCACGTCGTTCGGGTTCGTCTTCGCGCCGGCGTCGGACGTGCGATCGCACGCCGCAACCCCCAGACCGAGCATGGGCGCGGACGCCGCGATGACGTACGTTCGGTAGCGCGGCGACGGTCGCATGCCAGTCATCCCTTCGTTCGACTCACGTCGAGGCGGTCGGCACCGTGCCCTCCTCGTCCACCCTGCGAATCGAGGTGACGGGCCCGTCCCTCATCTTCACCCGGTCGTCCTGGTGTGCGAAAGCCGACGATCGACCGGGCCCCGGCGCTCGGCCGGCCGCACCCTCCGTGCGTCAAGAGCTCCTCCTTCGGTCCTGCCCGCGTTACGCGTCATGCTGTCGGTGCTCTTCGTTTCGCGGGCGAGCTCGCTTCCATGCGAGGTCCACCACCACGCTCACGAGCACGATCACCACCAACGTCACCGCGGACGCCGGCTCGTCGACGAGCGTGGTGAACACGAACGTCAGCAGCGCGACGCCCGTCGAGAGGATGGCCAGGACCAGCACCCAGGCCAGGGCGCCGGTCTGGGCGCGAACGCGCAGGTGGCCGACGGTCACCAACAGGAACACCGTCAGGGCGACGGCGCTGCCGATCGAGGCGATCGCGGTCAGGTCGAACCCGACCGCCAGGACGATCGCGACGGCGGAGGTGATCAGCAGTCCCACCGACGCCCGGTTCCCGATCCGACGACCGAGCGCCGGAGGGAACTGGCCGGTCGACACCATGTGCTCGGACAGCCCGGTCGCCGGAAACAGACCGGCGTTCGTGGCACCGGCGGTGGCGAACAGGGCGGTCACGCTCATGAGCCAGTAGCCCGCCCTGCCGAGCGACGGCTCGGCAGCGACGGCGAGCGCGGTGCCACCCGAGGCGATCACCTCGTTCACCGTGAGCGTGCCGAAGACCCCCAGGGACACGGCGACGTAGATCGTCGTCGCGATCCCGAGCGCGAGGTACATGGCCCTCGGCAGCTGGCGTGGTGGATCGGCGAGCTCCGTTGCCGTGAAGGTGATGACGCCGAACCCGAGGAACGCAAAGAACGTCAGGGCGACGCTCGACACGATGTCTTGCAGCGGCGGGTATCCCGACGGTGCGAGGAGGTCGGGGTCCACGTTCGCGAGCGTCACCAGGGCGAACACCAGAAGGATCCCGATGACCACGACCACGACCACGGTCTGGGCCTTCGCGACCAGCTTGGACCCCACGACGTTCACCGCCGTCATGGCGATCAGAACGGCAACGGCGAAGGCCGAGGCCCAGGCCGCGCTCTCCCCGGCGAAGGACGCGCTCGCGTAGCTCCCGAACGAGACCGCCACCATGGCCGTGACGATCGCGTTCGCCGCGTACACCAGCCACGCGACGATCCCCGTGACGTGGCCGTCGCCGAACCCCCTGGCGACGTATTCGAGGAGTCCGCCTGCCGACGGATATCGGGCGCCGAACTTCGCGAACGAGTACCCCTGCAACCCGGCGATCACCCCCGCGATGAGGAACGAGAGCCAGACGGCCGCGCCCGCCACCTCCCCCGCGGCCCCGAGCAGCGAGAAGATGCCGGCGCCCACCATCGAGCCGACGCCGATGAACGCCGCCTGGCGCACCGTCAGACTTCCGTTCCGGGTGCTCATTGACCCTCCGATCTCGTCATCGGGCCCGCTCCCCGACGTCCTCGGACGCCTGGCGGACGGCCGCGATCGCCCGCTCGCGAACGTCCATGCCCGCTTCCCGGAGGAGTCGCCAAACGCGGGCGGCGACGGCGGTGATGGGTGCGGCGAGCGTGGCCCCCAGGATGCCGAACGCGTGCACCGTCCTGGAGGAGATCGATCACGCGGGGGACTCCTCGATCGAGGTGACGAGCCCTCCGGTGACCCGCACCTCGTAGTCCGCGTTCGCGACCTCGGCGTCCGCCGGGTCGCCGCTCTGCAGGAGCGCCGAGAACTCCTCGAGCGTGAGGTCCTCTCCGCCCGCCGAGATCGTGACGTCGGCCGAGACCTCGGCGACCCGCCACGCGGTCTCGTCCTGGAAGATGATCGCCGGGAACGGCTCGAGTCGAGCTCCCAACACCGGGCCGACGTAGGTGCCGTTGGGAAGGACAAGCTCGCCCAGTTGCTCGAGCGTCGCGTTCGCATCGTCGAGCGCCGCCTGGGTCTCGGCGAGCCCCTGGTTGGCGGCGTCGAGCTCCCCCTGGGTCGCCTCGAGTTGTTGCTGGGAGTCGGCGAGCTGTGCCTGCGCGTCCTCGAGCTGCTGCTCCGTCTCCGCAAGCTGGCCCTCCGAGATGCCGGCCTGGGTTTGCGAGTCCTCGAGGGCGCCGGTCAGGTTCGAGATCCGCTGCTCGTAGCCGGCGACGCCGGAGTCGACCGCGCTCCGAAGCTCGACGCCCCCCGCCTCGAGCTTCGCGATCGTTTCGTCCGCCGCGGCCTCCCAGTCGTCGACTTCCCCCTTGTAGGTGAAGGCGAGGTACGCGGAGATCAACGCGACCACGATGGCCACGATCGCAACGATCATCCAGACGTCGACCTTCTTCTCGTGCTTCGGGGCTCCGTCCTCGGGTGGTGCCGTCTCCGCCGTCTCCGCCGCTCCCGCTACATCCATCACGAAGCCCGCCCTTCCATCTCTCGCACGCAATTGCGCTGCAACGGACTCACGACGTGCCGCCATCGCCGGTCGCAGTCCCCTGAGCCCCGGATGTGTCCCGCTCTCTCGCTCGGAGGGCGGCGGGGGTCAGGTCCCGTGGCTCCGGCGACTCCCATCCCCTCCAGACCGAGACGCCGCGGATGAGGCAGATCATGGCGACCACCACGAGCTGGGCCCACACCTTGCGAACGTCGGCGCCGCCCACCAAACCAACGTAGAGCGCCGACCCCAGGAAGGCTGCCGACGCGTACGGCGGTCCGCGACGGAGCATCCCGGCGGGACCTCACCGACGAAG
>JBOGVL010000302.1:0-3764 GCA_050692535.1 Actinomycetota bacterium
ACGGCGATCGCGGCCTGCAGCAGTCGCTTCTGCTCGATCACGGCGTTCCCACAACAGCACGCGATGACGGTCATTTTCATCATGCGGGACACGTAGGCCGTCTACCGCGCCGGGGCGCTCGGCCCCCGACCCGCGGAACTCAGGGCGTGTTGAGCTCCCCGACCGGCTCGAGCCCCTGGGCCTCCGACACCTCGACGCGATGGATCACGAGCAGGGCGGCATCGTCTCGCAGGAAGCTCGGGTGCGTGTCGCGCTGGACGCCCTTCGCGATCCCCTCGGCGTCCATCCCGGCCTGCTCGCTCAGCGCCTTCGCGAGGCTCCCGCCGGGGCTGCCGGGAGCGGGCTCGGTCAGCCCGTCGGTATACAGGATGAGGGATGCGCCGGGAGGGAGCTCGACGGTGTCGTCCACCACCTCGATGTGATCGAAGATGCCCAGCAGCGTGCCGTGGCGGCCGACGTCCCGGACCTCGCCGTGGGGGCCGAGCAGGAACGGTAGGGGATGACCCCCGCTGGCCACGGTCGCGCGAACGCCGCGCTCGTCCACGACGATCCGCGCCGCGACCATCGTGCAGAACCTCCCGGCCGTCTCCCGGTCCAGGAGCGCGGCGTTCACCGCCCGGATGAGATCGCTCGGCCGCGGCTCGCGCGCGGCGAGGTTCCGGACGGTCTGTCGGGCGATCCCCATCACCACCGCGGCCTCCGGGCCCTTGCCGCAGACGTCGCCGACCACGGCGGTCCAGCGCCCCTCGCCGGTCGGCACCACGTCGTAGAAGTCGCCGCCGACCAGGTTGGTCTCGCCCAGCGGCCAGTAGCGCGCCGCGAACTCCAGGCCCGCGATGTTCGGCAGGCCCTGCGGCAGCAGGCCCTGCTGGAGCGTGGAGGCGATGTGCCGCTGGGCCTCGTACAGGTGTGCGTTCTCGATGGCGAGGCCGGCCTTGTCGCCGATCTCCTCGAGGAGGAGGAGGTCCTCCTGGTCCAGGATCCGCCCCGACTCCGCCGTCGCCAGCGTGATCGTCCCGAAGGTGGTCCCGTGGGCGGACATGGGCGCGATGGCCACCGAGCGGAGACCGAGCTCCCGGATGGCGCGCAGCTGTTTCGGATCCCGTGTCGAACCCTCGAGCGGGGCGCCCCGGGTCCCTCGATGTAGCTCGGCGCGCCCGGTCCGGATGACCTCCACCACCCACGCCTCGGCCAGGGGGTCGGCGGGGAGGCGACCGGTCGTCTCCCGGAGCCCCGCCCCTCCCGGGACGGCACGCGCGCTCGCCACGTTGCGGAGCTCGCCCTGATCGTCGACCAGGTGGACGGCGCATCGGTCGGCCATCTCCCAGACCAGGTGCCGCGCGAGCTCGCCCATCGACCGCTCGAGATCGGGGGACGCCGACAGGATGTCGCCCGCCCTGCCCACGAACCGAAGGCGCCGGCGAACCAGGGCGCTCAGGCCGGAGGACAGCTCCCGCCTCGCGATCAGGTCCGCGAGCAACAGGGCGAGCCCGAGGAAGAAGGCCAGCTCGACGACGTCCCCGGACGTCTCCGGTCGGAACGTGTGAAGGGGTGGCAGGACGTACAGATCCATCAGCACGACCGAGACGAGCGCCGCGACGAGTCCCGCGAGGAGCCGGCCGAGCGTCGACGCCACGACGACGACGATGAGGAAGGGGATCGTCGGGACGCCCTCCAGCCAGCCGAGATCGGTGAACGCCACCGCCAGGAAGGGGCCGGCGACGGCCACGAGCAGGCCGAGGACGAGGCGCCGCCAGGACGGCGGCGTGGACAACCTCTCGCTTCGGCGCCACGAGCTCCCCGGCACGGTGACTCCTCTCGCTCGCCCACAGTGTGGGCGGGTACTGCCCAACAGGGCAACCGGCCTGGTCGGCAAGGCCCGGCCGGGATTTCAGCCCCCTGCAACCGACGGGTAAGGATCCCGAAAGGTTTCCCGGCCAGGCTGGGCGGGTGGCGAGGGGTGAGACCATGCGGGAGATGGCCGGCCCGAGGAATGGCGGCCGGCCCGGGACCGACGAGCCGGACCGGATGACCTCGGGTTCGTTGGCCGGCGGCCGGTCGATCGGGGCCGGCGTCGTGCTGGGCCTCGTCTCCGGCGCCGTGGCCGTCGGCGTCGCCCAGCTCGTGGCCGGGCTCGCGAACCCGCAGGCGTCACCGGTGCTGACGGTGGGCCAGACAACGATCGACGCCACGCCCGAATGGCTCAAGAGCTGGGCGATCCGGACGTTCGGCGAGCGCGACAAGCTCGTGCTGCTCTCCGGGATCTGGGTCCTGCTCGGCGCCGTCTCCATCGCGCTCGGCGTCGCCTCGGTGCGCAGGGTCTGGATCGGGTTGACGGGTCTGGCCGCGTTCGCGGCGATCGGCGTGGCCGCCGCGTTGACCCGGCCCGCCGCCCGACCCGTCGACGCGCTCCCGGCCCTCGTCGGCGCGCTCGCGGGAGGCGGGACGTTGCTCCTGCTTCGCGGGGCGTTGCTCCATCGACCGGAGACGGAGCCCCGGACCACCGACGCGGCGCCCCGCGCGTTCGACCGCCGGCGATTCCTCCTGGCCGGTGCGGCGGGGGCGGTCGCGGCCGCGTTCGCCGGGGGTGCCGGGAACCTCTTCGCCCGGCGTTTCCGGGCCGATGCGTCCCGCGCCGAGGTCCGGATCCCCGCGCCGGGCAGCCCCGCCACCTCGAATGCCGGCGCGGAGCTCGCCGTCTCGGGTCTCGGGCCGTTCATCACGCCCAACGCCCGCTTCTACCGCGTCGACACCGCGTTGCTGGTCCCGGCGATCATGGCCGAGGACTGGCGGCTTCGCGTCCACGGGATGGTCGACCACGAGATCACGCTCGACTACGAGCAGCTGCTCGCGCGTCCCCTGATCGAACGCGACATCACGCTCGCCTGCGTGTCGAATCCCGTCGGCGGACGGTATGTCGGCAACGCGCGATGGATCGGCGCCCCGCTGAGGGACCTGCTGGAGGAGGCGGGCGTCCGGCCGGGAGCCGACCAGATCGTGTCGCGGTCGGTCGACGGATTCACGGTCGGCACACCGACGGCGGTCGCGACCGACGGGCGGGACGCGATGCTCGCGGTCGCGATGAACGGGGAGCCGCTGCCCCTGGATCACGGGTTCCCCGTCCGAATGATCGTGCCCGGGCTCTACGGCTACGTCTCGGCGACGAAGTGGCTCGTCGACATCGAGCTCACCACGTTCGCGGCCTACGACCCGTATTGGATCCAGCGCGGTTGGGCCGAGCGAGCCCCGGTCAAGACGATGTCGCGGATCGACACGCCGGCGGCGCTCGTGGACGTGACGGCCGGCCCGACGCCGGTCGCGGGCGTCGCGTGGGCGCAGCACCGCGGGATCGAGCGCGTCGAGGTCCGGATCGACGAGGGTGCCTGGACGTCGGCCGAGCTGGCGCCCGTGGACACGGTCGACACCTGGCGACAGTGGGTCCTCATGTGGGAGGCGACACCCGGCGAGCACTCGCTCCAGGTGCGCGCGACCGACGGCGACGGCCTGACCCAGCCCGCGGATCGCGTCCCGCCGTTCCCCGACGGCGCGACCGGCCACCACACCGTGATCGTCTCGGTGCGCTGAGGACCTGCGAAGGGAAGGAGGCGTCATGGACCGCAGAACGAGACAGTGGCTGCTCGTCGTGTCGGCGCTCGTCGTGTTGACGCTGGCGGCGGCCGCGTGCAGCGACGACGGCGGGGAGACGGACGAGGGGGCGACCGGCGGCGCGGCGGCGGAGCCGTTCGGAGCCGCGTGCTCGGAGG
>JBOGVL010000303.1:0-3761 GCA_050692535.1 Actinomycetota bacterium
GTACGTGTTCCTCACGATGTTCGCGTCCGACGACGGCGGCGCGAGCTGGGCGGTCGTCGGGCCCGCGGACAACAACCCGCGGTTCATCGCGCCCTTCGAGATGGACCCGCTCGACCCGCAGCACGTCGTGGCGGGCGGCCAGCAGATCTGGGACACCACGCTCGGCGTGGCGACCACGTCGGCCGACTGGGTGGAGCTGTACGATCTCGGGCTGCCGAGGCAGGCGACGGCGGTCTCGGTGCGCGGGAGCGACATCTACGCGGCCTGGTGCGGGCCGTGCAACCCCTCCTCGTTCACGCCGGGAACCCCGTTCGCGGCCGGCCTGGTGTCCAACGTCGGCGGGACGTTCCACGACCTCGCCGGCGCCGGGCTGCCGAACCGGTACATCACCTCGATCCTGGTCGACCCGGCGGACGTGAACCACCTGTGGGTCACGGTCTCCGGGTTCGCCCGTCGGTGGATCCCGGCGGTGGGCATCGGGCACGTGTTCGAGTCGACCGACGGGGGCGCCAGCTTCACGAACATCTCCGCCGGTCTGCCGGACATCCCCGCCAACGACATCCTCATGGTGGGCGACAGCCTGGTGGTGGCCACGGACGTCGGCGTCTTCGCCAGCACCGGCGGCTCGCCCTGGGCCGTCTACGGCGACGGGCTGCCCAACGTCAGCGTGCTGGACCTGGCACTGCAGCCGGAGGGAAGCCAGCTGATGGCGGCGACCCACGGCCGAGGGGTGTGGCTGCTCGACGTGAGCTAGACGACGCGAGGCGCACGGGGGCCGGCGGTCACGCCGGCCCCTCGCGCGCCGGCGACGTTCTACGCTTCGTACCCATGAGCCTCCCCGGCGCCGCGCGGTCGACCCATCCCGAACATCGCGGCGGGTGGCGGCACGTCGGCGGAATCCTGGTCCTCGCGGTTTTCGTGACGCCGCTCGTCTTCATGGTCACGGGCTCGCTGCGTGACACCGGTCTGCCGCCACCCCGAACGCCCGAGCTGCTCCCGTCGCCGCTCGCGTTCGACAACTACGGCCGAACCTTCGAGCTCGTGCCGATCCCGCGTCAGGTCCTGAACTCCGCGATCGTGGTCGTCGTGGCCGTGCCCCTGACCATCCTGTTCGCCTCGTGGGCCGGGTTCGCGATGGCGCGTCTGCCCCGCCGAGCCGGCGGGATCCTCGTGGGGCTCTCGCTGATCGTCCTGATGGTTCCGGTCACGGCCCTGCTGGTCAGCCGGTTTGCGATGTTCCGGATGGCCGGACTCACCGACACGTACGTCCCACTGGTCGCGCCCTCGTTGATGGGGATGTCGCCGTTCTACGTCCTGCTGTTCTTCTGGAGCTTCCGACGTCTGCCGCGAGAGCTGTTCGAGGCCAGTCGACTCGAGGGGCTCGGGGCCTTCGCGACGTGGGGCCGGGTGGCCATGCCGCTCGTCCGCCCGACGACGATGGCGGTGGGGGTGCTGGCGTTCGTCCTCACGTGGAGCAACTTCCTCGACCCGCTGATCTACCTGTACGACCCGAACCTCTCCACGGTGCCGCTCGGGCTCCGTGCGCTGTCGACGTTGCCCCGCCAGGACCTGCCCCTCATGCTGGCCGGCGCCGTGACGGCCACCGCCCCGGTGGTCATCGCCTTCCTGTTCGTGCAGCGGTACTTCCTCCGCGAGTTCCGCGGAGCCGGATGGCTGGGACGATGAAGGAGGCATCCATGACTCGACCGCGAGCGAGGCTCGCCATGTTGTTGATGATCGTCGCCGCAGCGTGCACGGGGGCCGGGACGGACGACCCGACGCCGGACGGGGGCGCATCCTCGAACGGGTTGAACGGGACCATCAGCTTCATGGTGTTCGGCGACCCCGAGGAGCTGGTCGCGTACCGACAGCTCATCGATGCCTTCGAGGTCGCCGAGCCGGGTATCACCGTCGAGCTCGTCGAGACGAGCGACCGGGACGACCTCATCGCGCGCCTGTCGACGGCGTTCTCCGGCGGCGCCCCGCCCGACCTGTTCCTGATGAACTACCGCTTCTACGGACAGTTCTACGCGAAGGACGTCCTGGTGCCCCTGCAGCCGTACCTGGACGCGTCGGACGTGTTCCGGGCCGACGAGTTCTACCCGCAGGCCATGGAGGCGTTCCAGGAGGACGGCCAACAGATCTGCATGCCACAGAACATCTCCAGCCTGGTCGTCTACTACAACAAGGACCTCTTCGACGAGGCCGGCGTGTCCTATCCGGAGGAGGGCTGGACCTGGGGCGACTTCCTCACCAAGGCGCAGGCGCTGACGATGGACGCCGACGGGGACGGCGTGACGGAGCAGTACGGCGTGGGCATGGACCCCGAGATCATCCGGCTGGCCCCGTTCATCTGGTCGAGCGGCGGCGAGCTGGTCGACGACGAGACGAACCCGACCCAGTTCACGTTGTTCACCGCCGAGACCATCACGACGATGCAGAACTTCTTCGACCTGCACGCCGTGCACGGGGTGGCACCCGGAGAGGAGGAGCTCGAGTCCGAGGACACCGAGACGCGCTTCCTCAACGGCACGCTGGGGATGGTGTTCTCATCGCGCCGTGACACACCTTCGTTCCGAACGATCACGGACTTCGACTGGGACGTCGCCGCGCTCCCCCGCCGCGGGCAGCCCGCCGGCATCCTGCACTCCGACGCCTACTGCCTCACGACCGCGTCGGAGAACAAGGACGAGGCCTGGAGGTTCGTCGAGTTCGCGCTCGGGCCCGAGGGCGCCCCGATCGTGGCCGCCTCGGGCCGGACGGTTCCCTCCCTGATCGAGGTGGCGAACTCGGACGCCTTCCTGGACCCGGCCCTCAAACCGGCGAACTCGGAGGTCTTCCTCGACACGATCCCGGTGATCCGCCGGGTCCCGACCATCTCCACCTGGCCCGAGATCGAGGACGCGGCGAACGCCCTCCTGGAGATCGGGTTCTTCGAGGGGGCGCCCGCTGAGGAGATCGCGGAGCAGATCGTCCTGACCACCAAGCCGATCTTCGCCCGCGCCGAGTAGTGGCGGGTCTTCGGTTCGACGGCGTCCACAAGGCCTTCGGCGCCGTCCTCGCCCTTCGCGGCCTGGACCTCGAGGTCGCGGAGGGCGAGCTGATGGTGCTCGCCGGCCCGTCCGGTTGCGGGAAGACGACGGCGCTCCGCATCGCCGCCGGGCTGGAGCGGCCGACCGCGGGTCGGATCACCATCCGAGACCGGGACGTCACCGACCTCCCGCCGGTCCGGCGGAACGTCTCGATGGTCTTCCAGAGCTACGCGCTCTTCCCGCACCTGAGCGTCGGCGACAACATCGGCTTCGGGCTCGTGGCGAGGAAGACGCCGAAGGGCGAGGTCGCCGAGCGGGTTCGGGCGGCTGCCGAGCTCGTCGGGTGCGCCGAGCTCCTGGCCCGGCGCCCGGCCGAACTGTCCGGCGGCGAACGCCAGCGAGTCGCCCTCGCTCGCGCCCTCGTTCGACACCCGGACGTCTACCTGTTGGACGAGCCCCTGTCGAACCTCGACGCCCAACTCCGCGTCAACATGCGCGCCGAGCTGAAGCTGCTGCACCAGCGCGTGGGCACGTCGATGGTCTACGTCACGCACGATCAGGTCGAGGCGCTCACGCTCGGCGACCGGCTCGCCGTCCTCCGGGACGGGGCCCTGCAGCAGGTCGGAACGCCCGACGACGTGTACCGGCGTCCCGCCAACCGATTCGTCGCGACGTTCATCGGCAGCCCCGCGATGAACATCCTCCCGGCCACCCTGGACGGGACCGACG
>JBOGVL010000304.1:0-3750 GCA_050692535.1 Actinomycetota bacterium
CGGCGGCTCGCCCGGCGCCGGCCTCGCCGGCACCTCGAGCAGATCCTTCGCCTTGCTCTGCGGGTTCCCGGCGACGCCGCCCTTGAAGTCGACGATCGTGCGGTCCTCGAGGCTCATCGTCGGCGCGTTCTCGGCCGTGATCGGGTCGCGGTCGATCTTCGTCGCCTTGGCGCGGGTGTTCTTGTAGAAGGCGGCATTCGAGGGCTGCTGGAGCCTCCCGCCCGCGACCAGGTTGTTGGCGTAGAAGCTGGGCTCCCCCTCGGGGTTCTCGTCGCTCGGCCCCTGCCAGGCGAAGATCGCGGACATCACGCCCGGCGGGCAGACCTCCGACACGTTCGCAACCCCCTCGGTTGCCGAGTACTGGTTCTCCAGGCGCACCCAATCGCCGTCGGAGACCTCCAGCTCCTCCGCGTCGCGCGGGTTGATCGTCACCTCGTGGTAGGGGACCTGCGTCGCGAGCTCGGTCGTCCAGCGGTACGTGTAGCCGGACTGCCAGACCGCCTGGTAGCGGACCGTGGTGACGAAGTACGGGTACTCGTCGTTCGGCTTGATCTCGTTGGGCAGGAACGCGAGGGGGTCTCCCCTGGTCCACCTCTGGTCTCGGGCGACGAAGTTCGCCTTGCCGTTCGGGGTGAGGAACTCGTCCTCGTAGGCGCGCTTCGTGCCCACGAGCTCGCTGCCCTTCTTGGTGACCGGGATCTGGACGCCGTTGTTTTCGAGCTGCTTGAGGCGGTCACGCGAGAGCAGGTCGAGGCCGAGGGTCTTGCCCTCCTCGGTCCGCTGCAGCCCCTCGTACACTGACTCGTGATCGTCGTAGGCCCACTCCTTGGGGTCGAGGGTGCCGTGTTTCTCGGCGAAGCGGCGGGCGATCTCGGCGAAGATCAGGTAGTCGGCGCGGGCCTCGCCCGGGGGATCGCAGAACTGGTTGTTGATCCTCAGCCGCCGCTCGAGGTTGGCGCGTGTGTAGGTGTACTCGCCCCACTGGGTCGAGGGAAGGACGACGTCGGCGACCGCGGTCATGTCGGAGGGGCGGATGTTGATCTCGACGACGAACGGCACCTGCTCGACGAACCCCCGAAGCTGCTCGGCCTGCTGCGACATCCGCAGCGGGTTGCAGATCGCCACCAGCAGGAAGTCGATCGATCCCTTCTCGAGATCCTGCCACAGGTTGCGGCGCTTGAGCCCGTCCTCCTGGGGATGAGGCCAGTCGAAGTCGAACATGTAGGCGTCCTGGTGGCCGCCCTGGCGGCCGAACACCTGACCCTCGCGCCCGACCGAGCCGAGCAGCAGCGCCAGGTTCGCGTAGGTGGACAACACCGCCTCGTTCTGGGTCCCCTGCCAGATCAGCCCCTTCTCGAACAAGATCGAGGATTTGTTCGGCTTCCCAAGCAGCTCGGCCGCCTGACGAACTTTGCCCGCCGGCACCCCGGTCACGACCTCGGTGTTCTCCGGCCGGTACTTCTCCTGCGAAACAACCCGACGCAGCTCATCGAACGTCTCCGTGTTCGTCCGCGAGGCGATGTAGGTCTGGTCCTGCAGTCCCTCGGCCAGGATCACGTTCATCAGTGAGTTGACGAGCACGACGTCGGTCCCAGGGCGAAGCTGCAGGTGGATGCCGCCGCCGGACTCGGCGTTCTCGGCCGGCACGGTGCGCCGAGGGTCGATCACGACCAGCTTCCCGCCCGCAGCCTGGATCCGGTTGTAGAACACGGTTCCCGTCTCGTAGCTGTTCGCGCCCGAGATCAGCACCGTGTCGGCGGCCTCGAAGTCCGAGTAGGAGTAGAGGAGCGTCGAGGCGGAGCCGAAGTGCTCGGCGATCGAGGGATGCTCGGAGTTCCACTTGGCGCGGTTGTGGATCGCCCTCACGGCGACCCCCTCGTCGGGGCCGAGGCCCTTGTCGTAGAGGCCCGCCGGCGGCTCGGCGAAGAAGAGCTTGGTCGAGGTGAAGTTGAGCTCGGCCGAGAGGTGATCGGCGCACCAGACCCCGATCGCTGACGGTGCCTTGGAGTCGAGCGTCTCCTTGAGGCGATCGGCGATCAGATCGAGCGCCTCCTCCCAGCTCGCGTCGCGCAGTTCGCCGCCCTTCTCGTCGCGGATCTGGGGGACGAGCAAACGCTCGCTTGGCTTCGTCAGGGGGTGCTCGCGGTCCGTATAGACGGTGAGCGCGTTGGTGCCGCCACGCGGCGAGTGATCCCCTCGGTTGACGACGCAGTCCTTGTCGGGGATCACCGCGACGTAGGAGTCGACGCCGTTGATGTCACGGCGGGTGACGAAGGAGGGGGCGACGTGTTCGCCGAGCTCTTCGACGGGAAGCTCGCCGCCGACCGCCCCGGTGCCCTCGGTGGGGGTGTCCTCGACCGGCCAGGTGTAGGCGATGTAGCCGCAGCCCACGTTGCAGAACTGGCACGCGGTCGTGTAGCGCGCGGCGTTCTTCGGCGGAACCGGGAGTCGGTCCTGGCCGAGGAAGAGGGCCATCGTCTCGGCGTTCTCCTCGCCGCTCCCCGAGGCGGCGGCTTCGCTCGGCCTCAGGAACTTGGGAAGCGCAATGCTCGTCCCGCCAACGGTCAGCCACCCGAACGCCCTGCGTCGCGTCAGTCCGTGGCGGGTCTCCTCCACCCGGACCCCCTCAGGCGCGCCCTGGCGCCAGGTTCGCGCGGTATCCGTAGATCAGCCCGTCCACGCCCACGGCGACGATGTCATCGCCGTCGATCTCGAGCTCGATCCTGGGCAGCGGCGCCTGTGCGACGCCTTGGATCACGTTGCCCTCGCGCGCCGGGTCGTACTTCGACTGGTGGCAGGGACAGAGCATGTAGCCGCCTTCGGAGACGAACTGGACATCGCATCCCATGTGCTGGCAGAGCGCGCTGTAGGCGACGATGCTGTTGTTGTCGCCGACCCCGCCGGGGACCTCGTCGCCAAGGTCGACGAGGACGCTCGATTGGCCCTCCAGCGGATACTCGAAGCTCACCGGCTCGTTCGGTTGCAGGTCATCGACCCTGGCTACCGAGAGGCGCGGGAATTCGCCCTCACCGTCGCCGGAGGTCGCTATGACTATCGCCGCCGCTCCCGCTCCCGCCGCGGCGACGCCCCCGCCGACAAGCGCCTGCCGCCTTGTGATCGTGAATCTTGGCTCCTCCTCGGCCATTCTCGGAGGCCACGAACACTACATCCTGCATGAGGCATGTGCAATATCAGCATCAATATCAATTTCATGTCCTACACTCCCGCCGCGAGATGCCGGAACCAGCCACTAGCCGGACCCAGCTGCGAACCGCTGATCGTTCGGCGCGATCGATGGCGCGGGCGAGGATCGTTGAAGAGCCGCGCAATCTGACGGTGGACATCTACCGGGCGCTTGCGGACCCGATCAGGCTAGAGCTACTCGCGCGGATCGCCGCTTGGGGGCCGGTCTGCGTTTGCCATCTCGAGCAGGAGCTCCCCTACAGTCAGTCGCGGATCTCAAAGCATCTGGCGACCCTCCGTCGCGTCGGGCTGGTGTCGACCCGCCGCGAGGGAACCTGGGTCTACTACTCGGCTAACGGCGATGCCCTGGATATCGCCCGTGAGTTCATCGACCAGCTCGGGCGATCGATGCGCACCCCGCACGAGGCGGATTACTGCCCTCCCGCTGACCGCGAGAAGGTCCCGCCCAAAATCCGCCGCTGATATCGAGCAACCCCTGTCAAGACCCCAGCGCTGATCGCTCCCGCAAAGAGCGGGAAGTCCCCACCTCCCCGGCGCCCCCGGGGC
>JBOGVL010000305.1:0-3747 GCA_050692535.1 Actinomycetota bacterium
AGATCATGGCGACCACCACGAGCTGGGCCCACACCTTGCGAACGTCGGCGCCGCCCACCAAACCAACGTAGAGCGCCGACCCCAGGAAGGCTGCCGACGCGTACGGCGGTCCGCGACGGAGCATCCGCGGCGGGACCTCACCGACCAAGAGGTCTCGCAGGACGCTCCCGCCGACCCCGGTCACCGTGCCGAGCAGGATCGCCGAGGGAATCGGGAGTCTGGCGCTCAGACCGCCCTGGGCGCCGATCACGCTGAACAGTCCGAGAGCGACGCTGTCGACCACGTGCATGGCGAGCCGCAACCGCCAGGCCGCCTGCGCGAAGAACGCACCGACGAGCGTGGCCCCCGCCACGCTCCACAGGTACCAGGGCTCGCGGAGCGCCAGCGGGACTCGCGCCATCAGGACGTCGCGGATGATGCCGCCCCCGAGGCCGCTCACCAGGGCGAGCGCGAGGATCCCGATCATGTCGAGCCCACGCCTCTGAGCGAACAGCGCACCGACACGGCCGACAGCTCGATCCATAGGGGCGGTTCGAGCACGGCGGCGATCATCGCGCCAGGTCCTGCTCGTCGAGCTCAGATATGCAACCGGCAAGGTCCTCGAGGGGGCGGGCCTGGGTGAGCATCGTCCGCTCGGTCTCCGAGGGATCCACGGTCCTCACGCCAGGGCCGACCCACCGGCGAGCACGATCACGGTGACCACCGCCAGCAGCGCGAGCAGCGGCCACACCCATCGCAGGTACCGTCCGTAGGGGACGCGGGCGATGGCCAGGCCGCCCATCACGACCGCGGACGTCGGGATGAACAGGTTCATGAGCCCGGATGCGCTCTGGTAGGCCGTCACGACCAGTTGGGCCGGGACGTCCACGAACGCCGCCAGCGGAGCCATGATCGGCATGGCCACGGTGGCGAGACCGGACGAGGACGGGATCAGGAAGGAAAGCGGCAAGAACAGCCCGTACATCACGATCGAGAACGCAGCCTTGCCGACGTCGCCGAGCGCGATCTCGGCCCAGTGCAGGACCGTGTCCGTGATCTCGCCGTTGTTCATGATCACGGTGATGCCGCGAGCGATCCCGATGATGAGCGCCACCCCGAGGAGATCCCGAGCGCCGTCGACGAACGTCGACGTCAGCTCTCCCTCCTTCATCCGGCCGATGAGGCCGATCACGATCGTGAACAGGAGGAAGGACGCCGTCATCTCCGGGAACCACCACCACAGCGTCGGGAACGGAACACCGAGGTCCTCCCACGGGATAACGCCGTACATCATCAGGACGAACGCCGACCCGAACACGACGAGAATGGTCTTCTGTTGGCCGGTCATGACGGCCGCCTCACCGCCCGCGCTCTCCGCCTTGAAGTGCGCCTCGTTCTCGGCCTTCATGTCGAACACGAGGGACTTCGTCGGGTCCTTCTTGACGCGGTCGGCGTAGCGCAGCACGAAGAAGACCCCGATCGCGACGCCGACGATCAGGATGACGAGACGCCCGACGATGCCATCGCTGATTGAGACGTCCGCGAACCCCGACGCGATGCCGGTGGCAAACGGGTTGATCGTCGACCCCAGCGTCCCGATCCCGCACCCGAGGAGGACCACCGCCGCGCCCGTCAGCGAGTCGTAGCCGGCGGCGATCATCACGGTGATGACCAGCGCGTAGAAGGCCAGACTCTCCTCCGCCATCCCGTACGTCGACCCGCCGATCGCGAACACGGTCATCAGGATCGGGATCATCAGCCGCTCCTTGCCGCGGAGCCGCGCGACCAGCCTCCCGATGCCCGCTTGGATCGCCCCGGTCTTCATCGTGACGCCGAGGAACCCGCCGATCACGATGATGAACAGCGCGACGTCGATGGCGCCGAACAGCGTCCCGGAGTTGTAGTAGTTGATGTTCCCCTTGCGGTTCTCGATGCCGTACAGGCCGTTGATCGGCGCCGTGAGGGAGTCGGTGAGGATCCGCTGCGGGTTCGACTCGACCTCATGGTAGGTCCCCGGGATGGGTGCGCCCTCTTCGTCGAGGTCGTACGTCCCCGCGGGAACGATCCAGGTCGCGATGGCCGCGAGCACGATCAGGAGAAACAGGATCGTGTAGGCGGACGGGAGCGTGAACCGTCCCTTCTTCTCCTCGGCCGGCCGGCTCTCGGTCGACACGTCGCTCATCGAGCCCTCCTATCAGGTAGCCAGGCCGGGCGCGGGCGCGCTCGGCTCGCTCGTGGGGACGTCGGGAGGTCGTTCCCTCGATTCGATCGTCGGCACCTTGAAGCCGACGAACCCGAACAGGACGTCGAGCAGCGGGCTGAGGATGTTGAAGAAGCAATACGGCAGGTACGCCCCGGTGGAGACGCCGAGCACGCCGGAGATGTAGGCGCCGCACGTGTTCCAGGGCACGAGGACCGACGTCACCGTCCCGGAATCCTCGACGGCGCGGGACAGGACCTGCGGCGCGAGCCCGCGCTCGGCGAACTCCGCTCGGAACATGCGCGCCGGCAGCACGGCGGCCACGTATTGGTCGCCGGCGATCACGTTCAGGCCGACCCCGCTGGCGTTGACGGCCAGGATCAGCCGCCCTCGCGTCCTCGCTCGCGCGACGATCGGGGTGAGCAGGCGCTGCAGGAACCCCGCGTGCTCGACGACCGCCGCGAACGACAGGGCGCCCAGCACCAGCCAGATCGTCGTCAGCAGGCTCGCCATCCCCCCGCGCGAGAACAGCTCGTCGACGGCCGCGTTCCCCGTGTCGCTCACGAAGCCCGTCGCCATCGCGCCGAAGATCGCCTTCGCCCCGGTCGCGACCGGTCCGAGGGTGGTGTCGTCGACGAAGGCTTGGACGGACGTCCACTGGGTGAAGCACGCGAGGATGCCCGCGAAGAGCGCCGAGCCGAGGATCGAGAGGAACGGCGGGAACTTCCGGATCGAGAACAGCACGAGGAGCGCGAGCGGGAGCAGGTTCAGCGCCGAGATGTTGAACGCGCCCTCCAACGCCTGCTGGGCGGCCTCGGGGCTCCCGGCGGCCCCGCTCGGCTCCGCATTCAGCCCGATGATCAAGAACAGGACGAGACTGATGCCGAGCGCCGGCCCGGCGGTCCAGAACATGTTTCGGACGTGCTCACCGACCGTCAGGCCGCCGCCGACGAGCCTCGGGACGAGGATCGTGGTCTCCGACAGCGGCGTCATCTTGTCGCCGAAGTAGGCGCCGCAGATCACGGCTCCCGCGGCGATCTCCTCGGAGAGCCCGAGGACGCTCGCCATCCCGACGAACGCGACCCCGAGCGTGCCGGCGGTGGTCCACGAGCTTCCGGTGATCATACCCACGAGGGCGCAGATCGCCGCGGAGGCGACGTAGAACCACGTGGGGCTGAGGAGGCCGATCCCGTAATGCACGACGGTCGGGATCGTGCCGGCCATGTTCCACGCGCCGATCAGGGCGCCGACGGCGAGGAGGATGAAGACCGCTCCGATCGCCGAGGTGACCCCGCCGACGGCGGCGTCGGCGATCGCCGACACCGTGTAGCCGTTCTTGAACGCGACGAGACTGGCGAAGGCGGCGCTGACGAGGAGGGCGACCTGCAGGGGCCCGTCCGTGGCGGCGACGCCGAAGAGCACGATGGAGGTGGCGACGAGCCCGATGAGGACGACGATCGGCAGGATCGCGTCGAGCAGGCTCGGCGGCCTCGGCGACCGGTCGCCCCGGACGGGCTCCGCCCCTCGCTCAGCCGGCGAGTCGCTCACGGCTCGCCCTCACGCGACCG
>JBOGVL010000306.1:0-3745 GCA_050692535.1 Actinomycetota bacterium
GTCGAAGACGGGGCCGCGAGGATCCACCGGGGCGGGGATGCGAAGCCAGGACCGGGCGAGCGCCACCCCGGCGACCGCCGCCGCGGCGGAGGAGCCGAGCCCACGCTCCAAGGGGATGCGGTTCACACCGTGCAGGTGGACGGGGGGGATCTCCTCCCGGGTGTCTTCGGTGACCGTCCGCATGGCGCGACTGACCATGTCCGTGCCGTCGGTCGGGAGCTCGTCGGCTCCCTCGCCCTCCCAGGTCACGCCCGGCTCGGCGTCGGTGTCGATCGTCACCTCGTTGCACAGGTCGAGGGCGAGCCCGAAGCAGTCGAACCCCGGGCCGAGGTTGGCCGAGGTCGCCGGGACGCGGACCGTGAGGCGCATCGTGTCGCGGCCCCGGCCCTACAGCCCGAGCTCCGCGGCGACCGCGTGCGCGTCGGGCGGCACGGACGGCGGCTGGGCCGCACCGGCGATCGCCCACTCCGGGTCCTTCAGGCCGTGCCCCGTGAGGACGCACACGATCGTCGCGCCGGAGGGCAGCCGCCCGTCGGCCGCCAGGTGGAGCAGGCCGGCGACGCTCGCCGCCGATGCGGGCTCCGCGAACAGCCCTTCGTGCGCGACCCGCCGGTAGCCCGCGAGGATCTCGCGGTCGGTGACCGCGAGGATGCCGCCCTCGGACTCCTTCGCGGCCGCCAGCGCCATGTCCCACGAGGCCGGGTTCCCGATCCGGATCGCGGTCGCGATCGTCTGCGGGTCCCTCACGGGTTCGCCCATCACCAGCGGCGCGGCGCCCGCCGCCTGGAACCCGAACAGGCGTGGCGGCTCGTGGATGACGCCGTCGTTCAGGTACTCGACGTACCCCCGCCAGTGGCTCGAGATGTTGCCGGCGTTGCCGACCGGCACGCAGTGGAGATCGGGGGCCCGGCCGAGGGCGTCCACGATCTCGAACGCGCACGTCTTCTGGCCCTGGAGTCGATGCGGGTTCACGGAGTTGACCAGCGTCACCGGGTAGTGATCCGCGAGGTCCTTCGCGAGCTCGAGCGACGCGTCGAAGTTCCCCTCCACCTCGAGCACCCGCGCGCCGTGCACGAGCGTCCCGGCCATCTTGCCCAGCGCGACCTTGCCCTTGGGCACGAGCACGGCGCAGGCGAGGCCCGCCTTCGCCGCGTACGCTGCCGCGCTCGCGCTGGTGTTGCCCGTGGACGCGCAGACGACGGCCTTGGATCCCGCCTCCATCGCCTTGCTGATCGCGAGCGTCATCCCCCGGTCCTTGAAGGAGGCCGTCGGGTTGGCACCCTCGTACTTGAGCCAGACCTCGCATCCCGTCTCGGCCGACAGCGGCTCCGAGCGCACGAGCGGCGTCCCGCCCTCGCACAGCGTGACGACGGGCGTGTCGTCGCCGACCGGCAGCCGGTCGCGGTACTCCTCGATCACGCCCCGCCAAGGCCGCGCCGTCACGAATCCTCTTCCTTCCGGCGGCGACCTCGCTCCGCGAGGCCACCTCCGGGGACGATCGCTTCGCTGCTTGAGTCCTCCTCGGCCTCCACGCGGAGGACGCTCCGGACCTCGTCGACGGCCGGGAGGGCGTGCAGATCCGAGACGGCCCCCTGGAACGAGCCCTCCCTCGCGCGGTGCGTGATGAACACGAGCTGCGCGTCCTGTCCCGTTCCCTCCTGCCACACGCTCTTGATCGAGACGTCGTGCCGGCCGAACACGCTCGCGATCTCGGCGAGCACGCCGGGCCGGTCCTCGACGCGGAGCAGGATGTAGTACTGGCCGGTCATCTCCGACATCGGACGGATCGTGCGCTCGAGGAAGCACGTACATCCGACGCCGCGCGCGCCGGCGAGGATGTTGCGGGCGACGGTCACGAGATCGCCCACGACGGCGGTCGCGGTCGGGTCGCCGCCTGCCCCACGGCCGTAGAACATCAGCTCGCCGATCCTCGGCCCCTCGACGAAGACGGCGTTGAAGGCGTCGCGGACGCTCGCCAGCGGATGCGCGGCGGGGACCATCGCCGGGTGCACCCGCGCGGCGATCCGCTCGTCGTCCCCGAGCTCGGCGATCGCGAGGAGCTTCACGACGTAGCCGAGCCGCCGCGCGAACTCGATGTCCTCGATCGTCACACCAGAGATCCCCTCGCGGAACACGTCGTCCGCGACCACGCGCGCGTTGAACGCGATCGAGGCGAGGATCGCGAGCTTGGCTGCGGCGTCGTGCCCCTCGATGTCCGCGCTGGGATCGGCCTCCGCGTACCCGAGGGCCTGCGCCTCGCGGAGCACGTCCTCGAAGGGGCGCGCCTCGTCCGACATCCTCGTGAGGATGAAGTTGGTGGTCCCGTTGACGATGCCCGTCAAGCGCCGCAGGCGTTCGCCCGTGAGCGACTCCTTCAGGGGCCGGATCAACGGGATCCCGCCGCCGACCGCGGCCTCGAAGTAGAGGTCGAGCCCCTTCGCCTCCGAGGCGTCGAAGAGCTCGCGGCCGCGGGTCGCCAGGAGCTCCTTGTTGGCGGTGACGACGGGCTTGTCCCGGTCGAACGCCGCGAGCACGAGCCGACCGGCCGGATCGGTTCCCCCGATCAGCTCGCAGACGATGTCGACGTCGGGGTCGTCGATCACGTCCATCGGATCGGCGACCACGAGGGACGGGTCCAGCGGGACGTCCCGTGCCCGGGATGGGTCGCGCACGGCGACCCGTGCCACCTCGAGCCCACAGCCCGCCCGCCGCGCGATGTCGACGCGATGCTCCTCGAGCAGTCGGACGACGGCCGCGCCCACGTTGCCGCAGCCGAGCATGCCCACCCTGAGGATCCGCTCGCTCACGTTCCCCCGCTACGTCTCCGGTCCGAGCCAGACGGCCATCAGTATCTCGTCCTCGTAACCGTAGGACTTCTTCGCATGACGGACGAGCCGCCCCTCCTCGACGAACCCGAACGCCCGGTACAGCGCGATCGCCGCCCTGTTGCTCGGATAGACGCTCAGCTCGAGGCGCTCGACGCCGAAGCGGCGCGCCCACCCGACCGCCTCGGTCATCAGCGCGGTGCCGATCCGACGGCCGCGGTGGCTCGCCACGACGAACATCCCGAGCGTCGCGACGTGCCGAGTGACGGCGTGCTCGTCGCGCCGGATCGACAGGCTGCCGACGACGCGGTCCCCGTCGAACGCGAGCAGGTTCGCGGCCCGGCCGTCCCACGACCGGCGGAACCGCCGGCGGTAGAAGCCGACCGAGCGGGTGACCGTCTCGCTCTGGATGAACCGCCGCTCGGCGGCGACCTCGACGTACGCGCGGTGGAACGATCGCGCGTCGCGCGGCCGCGCGGGCCGGACCGTGATCCCGGAGGGCCGGCCGGAGGCGGGCCCGGCGGCGCTCGCCTCGAGGCGGTCGAGGTCGGTCGCGTCCTCCCGGCGGAGCCACTCGCGACTGGTGCCGTCGCGGACCGCCACGACGGCGGGACGTCCGACGCGGTTGTAGGTGCTCGCCATCGAGTACGTGTACGCGCCGGTTGCCGCGAACGCGAGCAGGTCGCCCGGCCGCACGACGTGCGGCAGCTTCACGTCGTGGGCCAGCACGTCCCCCGACTCGCAGTGGCGCCCGACGACGTCGACGGCCGCGGGCGACCCCTGGCCGGGCGGCCCGGCGACGGCAACCGTGTAGCGGGCCCCATAGAGCATCGGCCGGATGTTGTCCGACATGCCGCCGTCGACGGCGACGATCGCCCGGCCCCCCGGCGACTCCTTCACGGCGCCGACCCGGTACAGAG
>JBOGVL010000307.1:0-3729 GCA_050692535.1 Actinomycetota bacterium
GCGGCTACGGCGCTTCCGACCACCCACGCGAGCAATACACGATCGAGGGCTGGGCCGACGACGCCGCGGCGCTGCTCGACGCGGTCGCGCTCGACCGCGTGCTCGTGCACGGCACGTCGATGGGGGGCATGATCGCGATCGCCTTCACGGCGAAGTATCCGGACCGCACGATCGCGGCCTGCGCCGACGTCGCCTTTGCGAAGCCCGACCTCTACCGCCGCACGGTCTTCCGCGTCTGGCGGCGTATGGCGGAGTCGATGCCCTGGGACGACTTCTCCGACCACGTGACGACCCAGGCGGTCGGCGCGAGGTTCATGGAGAGCCCGGAGGGCGAGGAGATCTTCGGCCTGGTGCGGCAGATCGTCGGGCTGAACGATCCCTACACCGTGCGCCAGGCCTGCCTGGCGATGGAGGAGATGGACCTCTCCCCCCTTGTCCCCGGCATCTCGCGGCCGCTCCTGATGACGAACGGGACGCACGACATCCTCTGCCCGCCCGACCTCGCCCCCTCCGGCCTCGGCGCGCGAACGATGGCCGAGGCGAACGACATCGTGAAGCTCGTGGAGTTCCCCGACATCGGCCACGCCGACCTCGTCGAGTGCCCGGACGACGCCGTACGGATCGTGAGCGACTTCTTCCAGGACGCCTTAGCCGAAGACGCCGGCGGCTGAGAGCTCGCGCACGCGCTCCTCGGAGTAGCCGCAGACGTCGACGAGGACCTGCTCGGTGTGCTCGCCGCGGAACGGTGCGCGGCGGGCGGGCTTCTCCTCCTCGCCCACGCGGAGCGGCGTGGCTACCTGGCGCACCGTCCCGAGGCGCGGGTGCTCGGTCTCCACGATCCCGTCCCTGGCGGCGACCTGGGGCTCGGCGAGCGCCTCGGCCACCGTGTTCACGCGCGCGTTCGGTACGCCGGCGGCGGACAGAACCCGGAGCCACTCCTCGGTAGTCCGCGTCCGGAAGGTCGCCCGCAGCTCCGGGACGAGGGCGTCGCGGTGCTCGTTTCGCCCCGCGAAGTCGGCGAAGCGGGGGTCGGCGAGGAGGTCCGGGCGCTCGATCGCTTCGCAGAGGAGCTCCCAGAACTTCTGTTTCGGGCAGGCAACGACGATCCAGCCGTCGGCGGTGGGCAGGTTCTGGAAGGGCACGATCGAGGGGTGCGCCGACTCGGACAGGCGCTCCGGCTCGAAGCTGCGCGAGGCGACCCAGGTGCCGACGTACATGAGCTCGTGGAGCGCCGTCTCGAAGAGCGAGACGTCGCAGTCGCACCCGATCCCGTCTCGTCGCGCCCGCCACAGGCCGGCCAGCAGCGCGATCGCGGAGACGTAGCCGCCGGAGAGGTCGACGAGCGAGAGCCCGCTCTTCGTCGGCGGGCCGTCTGGCTCGCCCGTGAGGCTCATCCAGCCGGCGAGCCCCTGCATCATGTAGTCGTAGCCGCCCTCGCCGGCCCGCGGCCCGGTCATCCCGAACCCCGAGAGGGAGCAGCACACGATGCGGGGGTTCACGTCCGCAAGATCCTCGTACGTGAGGCGCAGGCGCTTCGGGTAGTCGCCGCGAAGGTTCGAGTAGACCGCGTCGACCGCGCGGACGAGATCCTCGACCACGCTGCGCGCCTCCGGATGGCGGAGGTCGAGCGAGACGCTCTTCTTGTTGCGATTGAACGTCTCGAAGAAGAGCGACTCCTCCCCGTCCTGGAACGGGGGGACGTACCGCCCCACGTCGCCGCCCGAGGAAGGATCCTCGATCTTGATCACCTCGGCGCCGAGGTCGGCAAGCTGCAGCGTCCCCCACGGTCCGGCGCCGTACTGCTCGATCGCCAGGACCCGGATGTCGGCGAGAGGAAGCGTCACGCGCGCTTGCGCATGGCGACGGCGTGCCGCCACGCCCGCTCGTAGGCGGGCCGCAGGTACTCGAGGTGGGAATGCATCTGCTCCGCGGCGCCGTCGGCATCGCCGTCGGCGATCGCCGCCAGGATCGCCCGGTGGTGCTCGTTGATCGCGCTATGGAAGCTCCGGCCGAGCGTCGAACGGGCGAGGTGCGTCTGGAGGACCGTGAAGACCGGCTGCGTGGCGATGTAGAGGAGCGTGTTCCCGCACGCTTCGACGATCACGGTGTGGAACCCCTTGTTGAAGGAGAACTGCTCCTGCGTCGTCATCCGGAGCGGCTGCTCGGGAATCGTGTCGCGCAGGCGCTCGACGTCGCCCGGGCTCGCCCGCTCGGCGGCGAGACGGGCCGCCGGCACCTCGATCAGCTCGCGCAGCTCGAGGAACTCCTCCAGCGTGACGTGGTCGGCCTCGGACAGGAGATTGAGGTTGCCGCGGAGGAACTCGGAGATGTGGTCGACCGTCGGCAGCGTGACGTAGCTCCCTCCGCCCGCGCCCTTCGTCGTCCGGATGAGGTTCTGGGCGGTGAGGATCCGCAGCGCCTCCCGCACCGTCGCGCGGCTGACCCCGAACTCCCGCGCGAGCACCGCCTCGTTCGGGAGCCGCTCGCCGGGCGCGAGCTCGCCCGAGACGATCAGCTCGCGAAGCTGATCGTTCACCTGCTCGTACGCCTTGCGGACTCGGCGGACGGGCATGCTCTGCGGGTCCACCGGGACCGGTTGGATGGCCCGCTTCCGCGGCATCAGCTCTTTCCGAACTCGCGGTCTCCTGCAGCCGAGACCGGGTTCTGCCGTCGTCTTGGCTCGTGGGTCTCGAAGTACGCCGTCAGGCTCCCCGTCCCGTCACGGGATGCGCGTAGCTGCTCGCGCAGGCGCTCCGTCGCCTCCTCGTCGACCGTCCAGGACCGCTCGTCGGAAAAGACGACGCCGTAGCCGTCGCGGGCGATCTCGGGCGTCGTGAAGTCGTCGAGGACGTCGTCCCGGACCAGCGCAGGGTCGCGTTCGAGCGGATCGCCGTATCCGGCCGCGTTCGGCTCGACCAGCTCGATGAAATCGCCGGCCTCGAACGGAACGCCGGTGACCTTCGCCTCGAGGCGCTCCTCGTCCGGCCGGTCCGCGTTCTTCCGGCAGGAGGCGACGAGGCCGTCCCAGCCGCCGAAGACGCCACGCGGCGGGTCCGTCTGCCGGTCGCCCTCGCAGGAGTACACGCCGGGGACGAGATAGCGGTTCCGCCGGATGATGCCGATCCCGCCTCGCCACTTGCCCGGAGCGGCGGGCTCGGGCCGCAGCTCGTACTGGTCGCAGCGGATGGGGAAGCGGAGGTCGAGCTCCTCGATCGGGTTGTTGCGGGTGTTGGCCATCAGGTTGTCGACCGAGTCCATGGCGTCCTTGCCGTGGCGGCCGCCGTACGCGCCCTCGTTCACCTCGAGGTAGAGCCAATACTCGCCCTGCTGCTCGTCGAAGCCCGAGTACGCGCAGAAGTGGATGCCTGCCGAGTTCCCCGCGGTCGTCCGCTCCGGCAGCGCGTCGCTCAGGGCGAGGATGACGTTGTCCACGACGCGCTGCACCTGGGTGAAGCGGGAGAAGCAAGCTCGGGGAAAGGTCGGGTTGTAGATCGTCCCTTTCGGGGCGACCACCTCCACGGGACGGAAGACCCCGTCGTTCTGCGGAACGTGCTCGGGGAAGACGGCCTCGTCCAGCAGGATGGTGCGGACGGCGTAGTAGGCCCCGACGAGAAGCGAGCCTTCGAAGGGCACGTTGAAGCCGGTCGGGACCTCGGGATTGGAGCCGGTCAGGTCGATCGTGATCGAGTCACCCTCGACGACCACCTTCGTCTCCACGCGGAGGCGCAC
>JBOGVL010000308.1:0-3723 GCA_050692535.1 Actinomycetota bacterium
GCGCCGAGGAGCTCGCGGAGCAGATCTCGGTCGAGCGCGAGCGCCGCCGCCCGCCGCTCGGCGAGGGGCGCGTCCGCCTCGTACATGTAGACGGCGATCCATCCGAACAGCAGCGACTGGGCGAAGGGTGACGAGCGTTCGGTGTCGACGGGGACCACCCGGATCCGCCGGGCGCGCACGTCGCCGAGGACCTCCTTCAACGCCGGGACGTCGAACACGTCGCGCAGGCACTCCCGCGTGGCCTCGAGGAGGATCGGGAACGTCGGGTAGCGGGAGGCGACCTGGAGCAGGTCCGCGCCACGCTGCCGCTGCTGCCACAGCGGCGTGCGCCGGCCCGGCAGGCGGCGGGGGAGGAGCAGGGCGCGGGCCGCCGCCTCGCGGAACAAGGTCGTGAACAAGGTCGTGGCCGGGAGCTGAGCGACGACCAGCTCCTCGACGTCATCGGGGTCGAACAGGAGGTCCTCGACCGGGATCCGCTCCTCGGACTCCGGGAGCCGGATCACGATCCCGTCGTCGCTCCACAGCACCTGCACGTCGAGGTCGAAGCGCTGGGCGAGGCGCGCCTCGATCGCCATTGCCCACGGCGCGTGGACGCGCGCGCCGAAAGGTGAGAGGACGCAGACGCGGAAGTCGCCGATCTCGTCGCGGAAGCGCTCGACGACGATGGTCCGGTCGTCCGGAACGGCCCCCGCGGCCTCCCGCTGGTCGTCGAGGTAGGCGACGAGGTTCTCGGCTGCGAGCCCGTCCAGCGCGAACTCTTCCCGCAGCCGAGCGACGGCGTGCTCGTGCGGCGCCGAGGCGAGCTCTCGGGTGACCGCGCCGATCGCGCGCCCGAGCTCGAGCGGGCGCCCGGGCTTGTCGCCCTTCCAGAACGGCATCTTGCCGGTCTCCCCGGGCGCGGGGCTGACGACGACCCGGTCCAACGTGATGTCCTCGATCCGCCACGCCGAAGCGCCGAGCAGGAAGATCTCGCCGCGCCGGCTCTCGTACACCATCTCCTCGTCGAGCTCTCCGACCCGCCGCCCGTCCAGGGTGAAGACTCCGAACAGGCCGCGATCGGGGATGGTGCCGCCGCTCGCGATCGCGATGCGCCCGGCGCCTTCGCGCGCGCGGACCGCGTCCGTCCGCCGGTCCCACACGATCCGCGGGCGCAGCTCGGCGAACTCGTCGGACGGATATCGCCCGGCGAGCAGCTCGAGCACGTTGCGCAGCAGCTCGTCCGAGAGATCCGAGAAGTTGGCCGCGCGACGCACGACTCGCCCGATCTCCTCGGTGCTCCATTCGTCGACGGCGCACATGGCGACGATCTGCTGGGCGAGGACGTCGAGCGGGTTGCGTGGGTAGCGGGTCTCCTCGATCAGGCCATCGAGCATCCGCCGGACGACGACGGCCGCCTCGAGGAGGTCGCCCCGGTACTTGGGGAACAGCTTGCCGCGGCTGGGCTCGCCGACGTGATGGCCCGCGCGGCCGATCCGCTGCAGGCCGCGGCTCACCGAGCCGGGCGACTCGACCTGTACGACGAGGTCGACGGCGCCCATGTCGATCCCGAGCTCGAGCGAGCTGGTCGCGACGATCGCCTTCAGCGTCCCGCGCTTCAGTCGGTCCTCGATGTCCAGACGCTGCTCGCGCGCGATGGAGCCGTGGTGCGCGGCGACGAGGTCCTCGCCCGCGAGCTCGTTCAACCGAGCCGCGAGGCGCTCGGCGAGGCGGCGGGCGTTCACGAACACGATCGTCGAGCGGTGTCGCTGGATCAGCTCGAGGAGCCTGGGGTGGATCGCCGGCCAGATGCTCACGCGCTCCGGCCCCGCGGACGCCGGTCCGGTCGGCGGCTCCTCGGAGACGCGGCCGAGCTCCGACATGTCCTCGATCGGGACGACGACCTCGATCTCCATCGACTTGCGGTGGCCGGCGTCGACGATCGTCACCGGCCGGGGCCCGGCCTCCGTCTGTCCGCCGAGGAACCGCGCGATCTCCTCGAGTGGGCGCTGCGTCGCCGAGAGGCCGATCCGCTGCGGCGGCTCGCGCGTGATCGCCTCGAGCCGCTCGAGGGAGAGCGCCAGGTGCGCGCCGCGCTTGGTCGCCGCGAGCGCGTGGATCTCGTCGACGATCACCCAGCGGACGCCGCGCAGGATCTCCCGCGAACCGGAGGTGAGCATCAGGTACAGCGACTCCGGCGTCGTGATCAGGACGTCGGGCGGCCGCTTCGCGATCCGCCGGCGCTCGCTGGCGGGCGTGTCGCCCGTCCGGGTGGCGACCGTGGGAGCGTGGAAGTCGGCGCCGATCCGCTCCGCCGCCAGGGCGATCCCCGTGAGCGGGGCCCGAAGGTTCTTCTCGACGTCGACGGCGAGGGCGCGCAGCGGGGAGATGTACAGGACGCGGCAGCGGTCCTCCACACGCGGCGGGGACTCCGCGGTCAGCCGGTCGAGCGCCCACAGGAACGCCGCGAGCGTCTTGCCGGAGCCGGTCGGCGCGAGGATCAGCGTATGCGAGCCCGAACCGATCGCCGGCCACCCCCGCTCCTGCGCGGCGGTCGGCGCCTCGAACGTCGAGGCGAACCACTCCCGAACCGGCGGAGAGAAGCGGTCGAGGGTCACGGCCGACACCGTACCGCGCCGCGAGGACACGGCTCCGGGTGCGGGGGGTTGCGCCGGTAGGATGCCGTGATGCCCCGGACCCGCTCGGTGTTCGCCGCCCTCGCCGCCGGGTTCGTCCTGTGGGCCGGATCGCCGGCGTTCGGCCAGGGCGACGCCCCGGCGCCGGAGCCGCGCGACCAGATCGTGCTCTCGGGTGACGTGAACGTCCACCGCGGCGAGGACGTGGGCGAGATCGTCGTCGTCCACGGGACCGCCGTGGTCGCCGGGGTGGTGCACGGCGACGTCGTGGTGTTCGACGGGCGGATCGAGGTCACCGGACAGGTCAGCGGCAGCGTCGTCGCCGTCAACGGGCCCATCACGATCGGCCCGAACGCGCAGATCCTCGGGGACGTGATCGTGCGCGATCGCCTCCGCGTCGCGACGGGGGCCCGGATCGGCGGCAGCATCCGCGAGGGCGCGGCCTTCACGTTCCGCACGCCGATCGACCTGTTCGGGCCGTTCGCGGCGTGGCTCGCCGTGGCGGCGTCGACGCTCGTGCTGGGGGCGCTGCTCCTCCTGTTCGTCCCGCGTGGCGCCGACGCCGTCGCGGCGACGGCGCTCGGATCACCACTGGCGTCGGGGGGGATCGGGCTGGGGATGTTCCTCGGGCTCCCGCTGCTCGGCGGGCTCGCGGTGCTGTCGCTCGTCGGGTTGCCGCTCGGCCTCGCCCTGCTGCTGGCGCTCCTCTTCGTCTATTCGGTCGGGTTCGCGTGGAGCGTGTTCACGGTCGGGCGCCTGGTGTGGCGCGAGCCTCGTTCGCGGTGGCTCGCCCTGCTCTTCGGATGGGCGATCGTGGCCGCGGTCTCCGCGATCCCGTTCGTCGGCGCCCCGGTATGGTTCGTCGGCGCGGCGTTCGGCCTCGGTGCGATGACTCTCGCCGCCTGGCGCGCGCGGCGGATCGGCGGGCGTCACCGTCCGGGTGGGAAGATCCCCTCGGAGCGGGTGGTCGACGTGACGACGGAATCGGCGCCGGCGAGGCAGCCCGAGCCGATGATCACCGAGGGGGCCATGCGCGAGGAGGGAACCGGAATATGAGCGACGCGGAGCCGGCGCAGCTCCGAGCCGTCCCGCTCTTCGCGGAGGTGGACGA
>JBOGVL010000309.1:0-3722 GCA_050692535.1 Actinomycetota bacterium
GTGTACCTGTTCCGTGTCGCCGCCCTGTCGGCGGTGTACAACGCGGTGCTCACGCCCCTGCTGTTCCCGATCCTGCGGCGGGCGGCCGAGGGCTCGCGCTCGCACCGGGTGATCCGATGGTGAGCGTCCGATGACGGAAGGCAAAGCCGGTCTCCGGCTCAAGGTCCTGGCGTTCCTCGTCCTCGCGATGTTCGCCGCGCTCACGACGCGCCTGTGGTTCCTCCAGGTCCTGGCCGCGGAGCAGTTCCGCGACGACGCGCTCAGCAACTCCGTGCGTCTCGTCGAGGTCCCGGCCCAGCGCGGCGAGATCCGCGACGCCTCGGGCGAGGCGCTGGTCGAGAGCCGGCAGAGCCTGGTGCTCACGATCAACCGGCAGGAGGTGGGCGAAAACCTGGAAGACGTCCTCTACCGGCTGTCGCAGCTCCTCGACGTGACCGCGGCCGAGCTCGGCGAGCGCCTCGACGATCCGCGCTACTACCCGTTCAGCCCGGTCCCGGTCGCGATCGACGTGCCCGAGAAGGTCGTCTACTACGTGCGGGAGCACGCCAAGGACTTCCGCGGGGTGGACCTGCTCCCGTTGCCCGTCCGTTCCTATCCGCAGGGAAGCGCCGCCGCGCATCTCCTCGGCTACCTCGGTCAGATCTCGAAGGAGAAGCTCGCCAGTCCGGAGTTCACCGACTACCAGCCGGGCGATCTCGTCGGGGTGGCCGGCATCGAGTCCGTCTACGAGCGCGAGCTGGTCGGCACCCCCGGTCTGGAGAAGTTCCTGGTGAACTCGACCGGCGAGAACCTGCGCCCGATCGGGAAGCAGGATCCGGTCCCCGGCAACGACGTGTACCTCACGCTGGACGCCGACACCCAACGCCTGGCAGAGGAGAGCCTCCGGCTGGGGATCCAGAACGCCCGCCTGGTCTACGACGAGGACAGCGCGAAGCACCTGCTCGCGAACGCCGGCGCCGTGATCGTGATGAACCCGGACGACGGAGGCATCGAGGCCATGGCCTCCTATCCGGGGTTCCAGCCGGCCGCGTTCACGCGAAGCATGTCGACGCAGGAGTTCGACCGACGGTTCGGCAAGGCGAAGGGATTCCCGCTCCTCAACCGGGCGATCTCCGGTCAGTACCCGCCGGGGTCGACCTACAAGCCGTGGATCGCGCTCTCGGCCCTGCAGCGGGAGCGGGCGAGCGTGGACCAGAGCTACAGCTGCCCGGGGACGTGGATCACCCCGTTCAACCAGGACGACCCCGACGCGATCCAGTATCCGTTCAACAACTGGACCCCGGCGGACCTGGGCTTCATGAGCCTGTCGCGGGCGCTCGCGGTGTCGTGCGACACGGTGTTCTACCCGATGGGCTACTCGTACTGGGACGACTACTTCATCAACGAGGACGAGCGCGCCCGCGGGATCACGGCCAAGGAGCCGCTCCAGCACGACCTGAGGGCGCTCGGCTTCGGGGCCGAGACGAACGTCGACCTCCCTGGGGAGGAGGAGGGACGCGTGCCGACCTCCGTCTGGAAGTCCGAGACGCACCGGAACAATCCCGAGGCGTTCCCCGAGGGAGAGTGGTTCCCCGGCGACCTCATCAACATGTCCATCGGTCAGGGGGACACGCTCGTCACGCCGCTCCAGATGGCGGCCGCCTACTCGGCCCTGATGAACGAGGGGCGGATGTGCACACCCCACGTCCTGGATCGCGTCGTCGATCCCAACACCGAGACCGAGATCCGCCGCTACCGGCCCCGGTGCCCCGTGATCCGGGCCTTCGACTCGGAGTACGTCTCCTACGTGCGCGAGGCCCTCACCGGCACGCTGCGGACCAACGGCACGGCCGCCGGGGCGTTCAGCGGGTTCCCGTTCGAGCAGGTCTGGGCGGCCGGCAAGACCGGAACGGCCGAGGTCGACCCCCTGCAGGACTACTCGTGGTTCGCGGTGATGACCGAGTCGCTGGGCGAGCGGCACGTGGTGGTCGTGCTCGTCGAGCAGGGCGGTCACGGCTCGACGACCGCGGCCCCGATCGCGCGGCACATCATCGAGGGCCTCTACGGCCTGGAGTACTCGCAGTTCGCCGAGGTGGCGGGGACGGACTGATGGATCTCGTCGCCGGCAAGGCCTATCCGGTCGAGCGCCGCCCGATGCGGCACGTCGACCCCGTGCTGCTCGTCGCCGTCCTGGCGCTCGTCGTCATCGGGCTGTTCGCGATCTACTCGTCGACGCACCAGTCGCTCGGGGCCATCGGCTCCGACCCCGCCCATTACGTCAAGCGGCAGGTCACGTTCCTGGCGCTCGGGGCGATCGTCGTCATGGCGGCGGCGAGCTTCGACTACCGCTTCCTAAAGGTCTACGTGGGGCTGGTCTACGCGTCGTCGATCGTCCTGCTCCTGCTCGTGCGCTCGCCCCTCGGGACGACGGTCAAGGGGTCCCAGCGGTGGTTCGAGCTGTTCGGGTTCCAGCTGGCGCCGTCGGAGATCGCGAAGCTCGCGGTGATCGCGATGCTCGCGGCGTTCCTGTCCGAGATCCGCGGCGAGCTCACACTGCGCGACGTGTTCCGCGCCACCGCGCTCGCCGCGATCCCGGCCATCCTCGTGTTCTTCCAGCCCGACCTCGGGACCTCCATCGTGTTCGCGGCGATCCTGGTGGGCGTCCTGGTCGTGGCGGGAACCCGGCCGCGCTATCTCGCGGCGCTCGCACTTACGGCGGCGCTCCTGATCTTCGCGGGGTTCCAGGTCGGGTTGGTCAAGGAGTACCAGCTCGTTCGGCTCCAGGCGTTCCTCGATCCGGCGACCGCCACGGCGGACCAGCTCCACAACCGCGAGCAGGCGGAGATCGCGATCGGCTCCGGCGGCCTCTTCGGCCGCGGCTACCTCGGCGGGACACAGACGAACCTCGACTTCGTGCCGGAGCAGCACACCGACTTCATCTTCACCGTCGTAGGCGAGGAGTTCGGCTTCGCCGGCGCGGTGACGCTCCTCGGGCTCTACGGCATCGTCGTCTGGCGGGCGTTTCGGATCGCGATGATCTCGAAGGACGCCTTCGGGACCTACCTGGCCGCCGGCATCGCGTCGATGCTCGCGTTGCAGATGTTCGTGAACGTCGGGATGACGGTCGGGATCATGCCGATCACCGGGATCCCCTTACCGTTCGTCTCCTACGGCGGCAGCTCGCTGCTGGTCAACTGCGCGGCGGTCGGGCTCCTGCTCAACGTGCACATGCGGCGCTTCACCTGATCCGCGGCAGCCGCGTCCTTCAGTCCGCCTCCAGCGCGATCGTCCAGAGGAACGTCGACCCCTCCGGGCCCGATGCCTCGAGGACGACGTCCCCGTCCATCGCTCGCGCGGCCGTCCGTGCCAAGGCGAGCCCCATCCCGGTCCCCTGGTGGACCCGTCGATTCAGGTCCTCCAGCTGCTCGAGCGGCCCGAAGATGCGCTCGCTCGCGTGATCGGAGATGCCGTCGCCCAGATCGCTCACCCGCACCTCGATCCGGCCGGGGCCGAGGGTCACCTCGACCTCGACCGGAGTGCCGTCCGCCGAGAACCGCAGCGCGTTGTCGACGAGCTCGTCCATCACGCGGCGGGCGACGGCGCGGTTGAGGTGGGTCGGGGGGAGCGGGGTCCTGGAGGTGACGTGCACGCGGGGTTCGGACTCGGCCACCTCGCGGGCGACGTCCGCGACGTCGACCTGCTCGGTGAACCCTGCATCGACCGTCAGCTCGAATCGCTCGACG
>JBOGVL010000310.1:0-3696 GCA_050692535.1 Actinomycetota bacterium
CCAACGGGACGAGATCACGAACGCCGTCGACGGCCGGCTCGACCCCGTGCCTCCCGGGCTGCGCGGCCTCGCGCGCGACGAGGTGATGACCGTGGTGCTCCGGGCGATCGACGCGCCGCTCGTCGAGGTGCTGGCCGCGGGCTGGCGCAAGTGGGACGAGCTGGTCGCCGCGGCGGAGCGAAGCCTGACGGAGCCGCAGGCGACCGAGCTCGTCGAGCTGCGCGACCAGCACATGACCTCGACGCACCGCCCTCGCATCGACGTCACGATGAACGGGGAGCCGATCGCACACGTCGAGCTCACGCTCGAGCTGGACGCACTGCTCCACGCGGTGACCGCGGTCGTCGAGAACGGCCGCCTGACCGCGTTGCGGACCGGTCACGCCGACGTCACCGCGCGCCTGTCGATCGAGGGCGTGCAGGTGGCGGAGAAGGCCCGCCCGATCGAGCTCCCGATCGAGCTCGGGCTGGGCGGGGGGATCTCGCTCCTGGACGTCGCGGACGTCGTGGTCCTGCCGCCCTCACCCGCCGACACACCGGCCGGCCCGGGCTGAACCGCTCGCGAAACAGGGATCGCCGGAATCGGACTAGCCTTTGGCACCGGCACGTCGAAGGACACGATGGACGAGCGCCCGTTCACGTTCGCACCCAGGTGTCGGTCGGGTCCGCGGCCCCACCCGACACGGTGTTCGACGTGGTCGCCGATCTCCGGAATCACCTGGTGTGGTCGGGGGAGCGAGCCGCCGACGTCACCTTCAAGCTCCTCGAGCTCGAGGCCCCCGGCGGCCCGGCCACCGTGGGGACGACGTTCACCTCAACGGGCGCAAACTTCAATGGCACGTTTCACGATCGATCGGTCGTCGCCGAGGTAGACCGGCCCAGTCGCTTCTCGATCGAGACGGACGCGCGTCTGGATCGAAAGCGCGGGCGGACGTGGCACGTCCACTTCCAGCACCGCTACGACATCTCCCCCGAGGGCGAGGGGTCGCGCATCACGTACACGGAGACGATCAGCCGCGTGAACTACGTCCCGTACTGGCTCCAACCGTGGATGCGGCCCATCTCGAGGGCGGTCATCAATCGGGGCGACAGGAAGCAACTCGCGAACCTTGCCCGGCTCGCCGAGGAGGCTCCCACCCCGCACGCTGAGCACTGCGGGTGATCGCGCGTGGCGGGGAACAAACCCCGGGAACCAACCGGAGCCGAGACAGGTACATAGGGACCGATGGGTACCGGGCGGATCCTTGTCGCGCTCGCCTTGATGGTGGCTGCCTGCACCCCCGATGCGGCACGGCTGCCTGCAGCCCCGCCCTCGCCGCCTCCGTCGTTCGGATCCGCCGTCGGGCCGCTCATCGCCTTCCACTCCGATCCGGCCGGCCGCGACGACACCTACGTCATGACGCCGAACGGACGGGAGACGGACCCCGTCACCGAGGGCATGGAGACGATCGCCGATCCGCTGTGGTCGCCGGACGGGACGCGCCTGGTCGTCGAGTGCTGCACCGGGGCGCACGGGAGGCTGCTCCTCCTCGCCGGACCGGGAGCGGATCCCATCGAGCTCGCTCCCGACATCGACGGGGCGACGGCGCCGGCATGGTCGCCCGACGGTGAGACGATCGCCTTCGAGTCGGTCGACGACCGCAGCGTCTACCTGGTCGACGTCGACGGGGCCGAGCCGAGCGTGCCGGTCCGGCTCGTCATAGGCGCCGGACCGTCCTGGTCGCCCGATGGCTCCCGGATCGCCTTCTTCGCCGAGGTCGAGGGCAACCTGGACATCTACACCGCGGCGAGCGACGGCACCGACGTGACCCGCCTCACGGACGACCCGGCCGCCGATTTCTCGCCGATCTGGTCGCCGGCCGGTGACCGGATCGCGTTCGTGTCCGAACGAGACGGCGATCAGGACATCCTCGTGATGGCGAGCGACGGGACCGCGGAGACCGACGTGAGCTCCAACGGGGTGCTCGATGACTTCCCGGCCTGGTCGCCCGATGGCCGCCGGATCGCGTTCGTCGCGTACCTGCACGGTGCCGATCCGTTCACGATCGGGCAGGGCGACGCCGAGATCTTCGTCGTCCGCGCCGACGGCGGTCGCCCGGTCGCCGCAAGCCGGAACGAGGCGTGGGACGGCGACCCGGCGTGGTCACCCGACGGCCGCTGGATCGTGTTCACGCGACGAACCGATCACGCCGAGATCTACGTGATGCGTCCGGACGGCACCGACCAGCGTCGCCTGCGAGGCCTCCCCGGGATCGCGAACGACTGCTGCCCCGTATGGCGCCCCGGCTAGAAGGAACGACTCCGCCCACGGGTTCGGGCCGAAGAAGCCCGGTGGACCGTGATCGAGTTCACTGCCGCCGACACGGCCTTCGTCGAGCGCGGCCCGCCGGTCGCCGCGTAGGGCTCGGCACCGTCAGCCGGTGGGAAGCCCCAGCACGTAGTCCTCGTCCTCGGGATCCCACTCCAGGGTGATCACACCCTGGGTGGCCGCGGCCTTGGCGAACTGCAGGAAGCTGCCGTAGCCGAGCGGCTTCTCGCTGAAGCCGGGCTTGACCTTGCGCACCTTGTTCTTGAGGCCCGACAGGTGCGGCACCGTGCCCTTGGCCTGCAGGTCGGCGACCACCGACCGAAGCAGGTCGAACGCCTCGGTCTCGCCGCCGTGGACCGGCAGTGAGACCTCGGGGTCGCCCTTGGCCGAACCCCCGCTCAGCTCGATCACGTTGCGGTCGGCCAGGTGGCGGAGCAGCTCGCCGAACGCGCGGAAGCCGTACTCGGCCTCGCTGAACGTGGGGTCCTTCCGCAGGAGCGCGCGCTTGATCGTCGAGGCGAGCACGGTGCCACCCGAGGACCGTTGCAGGCCCGCCACCGTCTGCGCCACGCGCACCGCGAGCTCGTCGAGGTCGGCGGCCGGCCGCTCGGCGACCGGCTCGGCCTCCTCGACCGGCGGCTCCGGGGCTGCGGACTTCTTCCTGGACGGCCGCCCGCCGCGGGATCCGCCGCGGCGCCGACCGGCGCCGGCGGGCACGTCCACCCCGTCGAGCGTGTCGTAGAACAGGAACTCGTCGCACGCCGGCGGGAGCAGCGCCGAGGTGGAGTCCTTGATCCCGACGCCGATCACGCGCTTGTTCAGCTCGCGGAGCTTGTGGACGAGCGGGGTGAGGTCGCTGTCGCCGGTGCAGATCACGAACGTCGTGATGTAGTCACGTTCGAACGCCATCTCCATGGCGTCGACGGCCAACTTGATGTCGCCCGCGTTCTTGCGCGAGGCCCCCATGCGCTGCGGGATCTCGACGAGCTCGACCTGCCACCGCGTGAGCATGCGCCGGTCCTCGTCGAAGGCGGACCAGTCCGCGTAGGCCTTGCGAGCGATCACCCGCCCGCGCTCGGCGAGCGCGTCGAGCACGGGCTTGAGGTCGAAGGTCAGGCCGCCGAGTGTGTCGCGCGCCCCGATGGCCAGGTTCTCGTAGTCCAGGAAGAGCGCGATCCGGTCTTCGTCGGTTTCCACGTCGCCAACCCTACCCCGGGCCGTCGGCCGGGCCTCGTTGACCGGAGGCCCACGGCCGGGCAGGCTGAGCTTCGTTCGAGGGAGGGAGGAGACCATGCTCGCGGCGAGCGCCTACCTGATCGTGTTTCGGATCGTGCACGTCCTCGCGTCCATCGCGTGGGGCGGTGCGGTCTTCCTCTTCGTGATCTACGT
>JBOGVL010000311.1:0-3693 GCA_050692535.1 Actinomycetota bacterium
ACCCAGGTCTTGCGCATCGGATCCCAGAAGGCCCCGCGGTTGGGGTAGCAGACGACGGGGCGGTCGGTTCGCGCGTGCGCGATCGCGACCAGCGAGGCGACGTGCAGCGGCGACGTGCAGTTCACGCCGACCGCGACGACCGATGCCGACGACGTCGCGGCCTCGACGGCGCGTTCGAATGGCGTCCCGTCGCACAGGTGCGATCCGTCCCGGCAGCTGAAGCTGATCCACGCCGGGACCTCCGGCACGCGCTCGAGTACCCGCACCAGCGAGGCCGCCTCCACGATGGAGGGGATCGTCTCGACTGCGAAGAGATCGGGCGCGGCCTCGGCCAGCGCGTCGAGCCGCGGCGCGTGGAACTCGGCGAGCTCGGAGTCGCCGCGATCGTAGTCGCCCGTGTACTCGGCACCGTTGCCGAGGTAGGCGCCGTACGGGCCGACGGACGCGGCGACGAGGCGCGGGCCCTCGGCGCCGGACGCGGCCTCCCGCGCGAGCTCCACGCTGCGCCGGAACACGGCCGCGGCCTCGCCGGCGTCCAGGCCGCGAACCGCGAGCGCCTCGAAGCTCGCCTGATAGCTGGCGGAGATCGCGACGTCGGCGCCGGCCGAGAAGTACGCGGCGTGGACGTCGCGGATCAGGTCGGGGAACTCGAGGAGCGCCTTCGCCGACCAGAGCGGGTCGTGCAGGTCGACGCCGCGGCGGTCGAGCTCGGTGCCCATGGCGCCGTCCAGCACGATGACACCGCGCTCGGCAAGCATCGCGTCCAGAGGGGCGAGGTTCATGCCGGCCCAGAGCCTACGTCGCCCCGGGTACGCTCGGGCGGTGACGAGCGTCTACGACCTCAGCCTGGAGCAGCTCGCCGATCGCCTCGCCGCCTGGGGCGAGCCGCCGTTCCGCGCGCGGCAGGTGTACCGACACCTCTGGCGGCGGTCGGCCACCTACGAGCGCATGCCCGACGTGCCGGGCCCGCTACGCGAACGCCTGGCCGCCGAGCTACCGGCCGAGGTCGAGTTGCTCGAGGAGCGCCAGGCCGACCGGGGGGCGACCCGGAAGACGCTCCTTCGACTCGGCGGCCGACACGTGATCGAGACCGTGCTGATGGGGTATCGCAACCGCGTCACCGTGTGCGTCTCCACCCAGTCGGGCTGCGCGATGGGGTGCGGTTTCTGCGCCACCGGACAGATGGGGCTCCGCAACAACCTCACGTCGGGCGAGATCGCAGCGCAGGTCCTCTGGGGGCGACGAGAGGCCGAACGGCTGCCTCGCTCGACGCCACGCCGGCTGACGAACGTGGTCTTCATGGGGATGGGGGAACCGCTCGCCAACGAGCGACACACGTTCGGTGCCCTCGAGCGGCTCACCGATCCGGCCGGGATCGGTCTGGGGGACCGCCACATCACGGTCTCGACGATCGGCGTGGTGCCGGCGATCGGGCGGCTCGCCGAGCGCTTCCCGCAGGTCGGTCTCGCGGTGAGCCTGCACGCCGCGACCGACGAGCTCCGAAGCGAGCTGGTGCCGGTCAACCGCCTGTGGCCGTTGGACCGGCTCGAGGACGCGGTCGCCGCCTGGCGCGAGCGCACTCGGCGCCGACCGTCGATCGAGTGGGCGATGATCGACCGAACCAACGACACCGAGGAGCAGGCCGAACGCCTGGTGCCGATCGCGCTCCGGCTCCACGCGCACGTGAACCTGATCCCGCTCAACCCGACGCCGGGGTGGCCGACCCGGCCGAGCTCCCGCGAACGGATCCGTGAGTTCGTCCGCGTGCTCGAGAGCGCGGGCGTCGCCGTCACCGTCCGTGACACGCGAGGCCGCGAGATCGAGGCGGCGTGCGGCCAGCTGCACGCCGAGCACGCCGCGCCCTCCGCACGCTGAAGGTTGGCTTCGGGCACGTCGGGTGCCGCGAGGCCGGCTGTTACCGTGATCGAGGATGGGGTTCATCGAGGTCACGGACGCCGCCTATTCGCTGCCCGGCGGATGGACGCTCTTCGAGGGCGTGAGCTTCCGCGTGCCCGAGGGCGAGCACGCGGCATTGGTCGGCGCGAACGGGATCGGCAAGTCGACGCTCCTGCGGATCCTGGCTCGCCTCGAGCCGCCGACGGCGGGCGCCGTCCGGGTCGACGGCCGCGTCGGCCTGATGCGACAGTTCATCGGGTCCGGCACGCGCTCCACCACGGTCCGGGAGTTCCTGCTCGCGTACTCGGAGCCGCGTGTCGCGGACGCGGCCGCCCGCGTGGGCAAGGCGGAGCGGTGGATGCGCGACCATCCCTGTGCGGACGCCCAGCTCCGCTACGCCGAGGCGCTGGCGCACTGGGGCGAGGCCGGAGGCTACGAGGCCGAGGTCCTGTTCGACCAGTGCACGCACGCGTCCTTCGGCGCGGGGTATCCGGAGTGCGCCCAGCGAGACATCGAGACGCTGTCGGGCGGCGAGCGGAAGCGGCTCGCGCTCGAGGTGATCTTCCGGGCGCCCTTCGACGTGATCCTGCTCGACGAGCCGGACAACACGCTCGACATCGAGGGTAAGCGCTGGCTCGAGGACACCGTGAACGCGTCCGGCAAGACGATCCTCATGGTCAGCCACGACCGGACGGTGCTCGACCGCGCGGCCACACGGATCGTGACGCTCGAGGGACGGGCCGCGTGGACCCACGCGGGCCGGTTCGCGACGTACGCCGAGGCCCGCGACGGAAGGATCGACCGCCTGGACGAGGATCACCGCCGCTACGACGAGGAGCGCCGCCGGCTCACCGAGATGGTGAAGGAGATGAAGCGGAAGGCCGCCTACAACGACGGCTGGGCCTCGAAGGCCCGCTCCGCGGAGCACCGGCTCGAGCGGTTCGAGGTCCGCAACGCGCCGCCCGCCAAGCCGGAGGTGCAGGACGTCCGGATGAGGATCGCCGGGGGCCGGACCGGCAAGGTCGCGCTCCGGATCGTCGGCCTCGGCATCGAGGACATCGTCCGGCCGTTCGACGCCGAGATCTGGTTCGGCGAGCGGCTGGGCGTTATCGGGCCGAACGGGACGGGCAAGACCCACTTCGTGCGCCTGCTCGCCGGGGAACCCGTTCGGCACGAGGGCGAGTGGCGGCTCGGCGCGCGGGTCGAGCCGGCGCTGTTCGCGCAGCTGCACGAGCGGCCCGACATCGCCGATCTCCCCATCCTCCACGTGCTTCGGCGAAAGGGACTCACGATGACCGAGTCCAAGGCGGCCCTGCGCCGCTACGAGCTCGACCGCGCCGATCGAAACCCGTTCGGCCTGCTCTCGGGGGGCCAGCAGGCGCGGTTCCAGCTCCTGCTCATGGAGATCGACTCGCCGACGATGCTGTTGCTCGACGAACCCACCGACAACCTCGACGTCGCGTCGGCGGACGCGCTCGAGGAAGCCATCGGGCGGTACGAGGGCACGGTGATCGCCGTGACGCACGATCGGTGGTTCATGCGTGGCATGGACCGGTTCCTGTTCTTCGAGCAGGACGGAACCGTGCGGGAGCTGCTCGAGTCGCCCTACGAGCTCGAAGACGAGCTGGAGGCACCGATCGGATGATCCGCAGGCTGTTCGCGTTCGCGCTGGTGTGCGCGTTGGCGGCCGGGTGTGTGTCGTCCGGCGCCGCCACCCGCTCGACGGGCCCGACGGGGGACACGGAGGCGACCGGCGCGACCGACGCCGGCGCGACCGACGCCGGCGCGACCGACGCC
>JBOGVL010000312.1:0-3663 GCA_050692535.1 Actinomycetota bacterium
GATCGAGCTCGACCCGCCGAAGACCGGCGAGATCACGATCCGGATGGCCGCCTCCGGCGTGTGCCGCTCGGACTGGCACGCGGTCCGCGGCGTTCAGCCCCACGCGCTCCCGATCGTCCTTGGCCACGAGGGATCGGCCGTCGTCGAGGAGGTGGGCGAGGATGTGCCGGGACTCGCGCCCGGGGACCACGTCGTGTGCTCGTGGCTGCCCTCCTGCGGTGCCTGCCGGCGATGTGCGGCCGGCCGGGACGCGATCTGCGAACGGCTGGCCGTCTTCGACGCGGGATTCCTCGCCGACGGGACGACGCGATTCCACGTCGGCGCGCGCCGGATCCACCACAACGTGCCGTCCTCGTTCGCCGAGCGTGCGGTGGTGCCGGTGACCTCGGCGTTCCGTGTGAACCCCTCGCTGCCCCTCGAGCAGGTGGCGCTCCTCGGCTGCGCCGTCATGACCGGGGTGGGCGCCGTCCGGAACACGGCGGGCGTGCGGCCGGGCGAGTCGGTCGTGGTGATCGGCTGCGGCGGCGTCGGGCTGAGCGCGATCCAGGGCGCGCGGATCGCGGGCGCGTCGCCGATCGTTGCCGTCGACGTCGTGCCGGCCAAGCTCGAGCTGGCGACGTCCCTCGGTGCGAGCCGGGTCGTGCTCTCGGACGGCGACGTCGAGGAGCGCGTTCGGGCCGCGACGGGCGGCGGCGCCGACTACGCGTTCGAGTGTCTCGGACGCCCCGAGACGATCGAGCTCGCGACCAGGGTCATCGCCGCGGGTGGAACCGCGGTGCTCGTCGGGATGGCGCCGCCGGACGCGGACGTCCACCTCGGGGCGCTCGAGGTGACGATGCAGGAGAAGACCGTGATGGGATCCTGGTACGGCTCCGTCGTCCCCTCCCGCGACTTCCCGATGCTCGCGGAGCTGCTGCGGCGGGGCGAGCTCGCCCTCGCCCCGTTGATCTCGCGAACGATCTCCCTCGACCAGATCAACGAGGCCCTGGCGCGCTTCGAGACCGGCGACGAGGCGCGCTCGGTGATCGTGTATCCGGACGTCCGCTGAGCGGGCGAGCTCGGGTCTGCAGGAACGAGCTCGGGTCCGCCGGAACTAGCTGGCGCGCCGGACGAGCATCGGCTCCTCCGGGATCGACGTCCAGGGGATCCCGTCGATCGTCACCTCGTCGGCCGGAACCAGGATCCTCGCGGGGCCCTGGAGCTCCACTACCGAGTCGTCGGAGCTCGCCTTCGAACGACCGCACGAGCAGACGTTGCGCCCGTGACGCACTTCCCGGATGTCTCCGCAGGCCAGGCACTTCAGCAGGCTGGTCATGACGCCTCCCCGGGTCGTCGGGTGCGGACGTGGCCCTCCCGAGCGCCGCACAGCGTGACGCTGTCTGTCCTTTGGGTACCCGAAGGAGCCGAGCACGAAACCCAGAGGCTCAGACGCGCGGCGGCGGCGTCGCCAGGCCCCACGCGTCGACGCCACCGTCGACGACGATGGTGGTCCCCGTGATGTAGCGCCCGCCCGGCGAGGCGAGGAAGGCGATGGTGCTCGCGACCTCTCCGGGCTCGCCGAGCCGACCGAGCGGGACGGTCCGGGTCGCCTCCTCCACCCAGGCGTCCCCGTAGGCGCGGAAGCCCTCGGTGTCGATCGCCCCGCAGGCCACGCACACGGCGCGGATCCCGTACCGGCTCCACTCGATCGCCAGCCCTCCGGCCAGGTTCTCGAGCGCCGCCCGCGCGGCGGAGGAATGGATCATGAAGGGCATCCCCCGCCGGGGACTGAAGCCGACGAACACCACCAGGCCGCCGCGATTGGGGATCATCGATCGCTCGGCGACCGTCCGGGTGAGGTCCCAGACCGCGTCCACGTTCAATCGGTGGACGGCCCGCCACCCCTTCGTCGAGATCTGCTCCGCCGCCGCGGCGAACTGCCCGCCGGCGTTGTTCACGAGGACGTCGATCCGCCCGAACCGCTGCAGCACGGCGTCGACCAGCGCCGCCACCCGCTCGGGCTCGCGGACGTCGAGGTTCGGCACCGACAGGACCTCGGCCCCCGCCGCGTCCAGCTCGTTCCGGACCGTCTCCAACGGCTCGGGCCGGCGTCCGGAGATCGCGACCCGGGCGCCGGTGCGGGCGAACTCGCGGGCCGTCGCGGCCCCGATTCCGGTCCCGCCGCCGGTGACGAGCGCGACCAGGTCGCGGGTCGCGTCGTCGGCGAGCGGCGAGCGCGCGTCCACGCTCGCATCATGCCAGGAAGAGCGTGGAGGCCGGCCCGGACGCAGGTGGTGGAGGGCCACCGACCTCGGGCAGGGGGTGGACCGGCCTCCCCGCTCGGCGCCGGACCTCAGAGGTCCGGCGGGTCATCGGGGCGCCCGTCGCTCAGGCCGGCAGCTTGCTGGTGCGGAAGCGCCGGACGTTCAGCAGGTACGGGGTCGCCTGTGTGTGCTCCCAGCAGCGATCGCCGGTGTTGTAAACGGACAGTACGGTCGCACAGCGGCGATCGCCGCACACCCGCCCGGACTGTCCCTTCCTGGGCCCCCTGCCGGTGTTGCCGGGAAGCTTGCCGCGCAAGGCAAGCCGCTCCTCGAAGTCGATCAGGTCCTTCATTTGAGGCGGTCCTACCCCCGAACCCGGATCTCCAAACCGATCAGGCGACGGACCGCCGGCGAAGGAGCTCCAGCGTCCGGGAGAGCAGCCGTGAGACGTGCATCTGGCTGATCCCGAGCTCCCGGGCGATCTCGCTCTGCGTTCGCTCTTCGAAGAACCGGAGATACAGGATCGTCCGTTCCCGCTCGGGCAGGCGCAGGATCAGGGGCGCCAGGCTCTGCCAGGCCTCGAGGCGCTCGAACCGGTCGTCCTGGGCGGCGAGCCGGTCCATCGGAGAGAAGTCCTCGTCGCCCCGGCCGGGGGCGTCCAGCGAGTCGGCCGTGTATGCGCGGGACGCGTCGATCGCCTCGAGCACGTCGTCGTGCGATGCGCCGACGTGGTCCGCGACCTCGCCGACGGTGGGCGAGCGCCCGAGCTCCTGTGTGAGCGTTCCCATCACCCGGTTGACCCGAACGGCCAGCTCCTGGATCGGGCGGGGGACCCGGATGGCCCACCCCTTGTCTCGGAGGTGGCGCTTCAGCTCGCCGATGATCGTGATCGTCGCGAACGTCGAGAACTTCACTTCGCGCTCGGGGTCCAGGCGGTCGATCGCGTTCAGGAGGGCCATCGTTGCGACCTGCTCCAGGTCCTCGGGGCTTTCGCCCCGTCCACGGAACCTCCGGGCCAGGTAGAAGGCGAGCGGACGATGGCGCACCAGGAGCGCCTCGCGCGCCCGCTCGTCGGGGAGCATCGCGAACAGCGACACGTCGTCGAGCTCGGAGAGCGACGTCACGCCTCGTCGGCCCCGACGGCGCGCTTGCCGACCCGCACCGATGGGCCCGCCGGGGTCCGCTCCCACGCCACCGTGTCGGAGAGCCCCTGGAGCACCTGGGCGGCCAGCGAGTCCTGGATCCCCTGGGGCGGCCAGACGGCGACCTCGGCGTCGGTGCTGCAGATCGTCTCGATCCCGCCGGGACGCGGGGCGATCTCGACGGTCACCGCCGAGCCGCGCACCGCGAGCAGCTGCGCGCACGCCTCGTCGACCGCGATGCGCAGATCCTCGATCGCGTCGATCGTGAGGTCGTTGCG
>JBOGVL010000313.1:0-3621 GCA_050692535.1 Actinomycetota bacterium
GAGGGCGAGGAGATCACCGCCCGCGGGGTGGACGTCAACCGGATCCGGCGACGGATCGGCATCGTGTTCCAGGCCTTCAACCTGTTTCCGCACATGAGCGTGCTCCGCAACGTCACGCTCGGCCCGGCGGAGGGTCTGGGTCTGTCGAAGGAAGAGGCGACGGAGCGCGGGCTCGAGCTGCTCGAGCGGTTCGGCCTCGCCGACAAGCGCGACGACTATCCGGACCGGCTCTCGGGCGGCCAACAGCAGCGCGTCGCGATCGTCCGGGCGCTCGCGATGCGGCCGGACCTCATGCTCTTGGACGAGGTGACCAGCGCGCTCGATCCGGAGCTGGTGGCCGAGGTCCTGAACGTGATCCGCGAGCTCGCCGCGGGGGGAATGACGATGGTGATCGCGACGCACGAGATGGGGTTCGCCCGCGACATCGCCAATCGGGTCTGCTTCCTCGACGAGGGCGTGATCCTGGAGGAGGGCACCCCGGCGCAGATCTTCTCGTCACCGCGAGAAGAGCGGACACGGCGGTTCCTGCAGAGCATCATCGAGGCGGGGAGGATGTGACGGCCGGGCCCGCGACGACGCCGACCCGCCGTGAGGCCGTCCGGATCCTCGAGCGGGGTCGCGCGAAGAGCCTCGACCTGGTCGAGCGGCTCTCCAGGCCCGACCTCACCAGGACGGGGATCGGCGGCGGTGAGTGGTCGCCGAAGGACCTGCTCGGTCACCTGGCGAGCTGGGAGGAGTACGCGCTCGACGCGCTCGCGGCGTGGGAACGGGGCGAACGGGCGCCGATCGACGATCTGCAGTTCTCGGTGAGCACGAGCCGGATCAACCGCCAGAACGTCGAGCAGAAGTCGTCCTGGCCGGTGGCGCGGGTCCGGCGCGAGGGCCTCCGGACCCACACCGAGCTCCTGGCGGCGATCCAGGCGATGACGGACGCCCGCTGGCGTCGCCCCGCCACCGATCGAGGCCGGCGGGCTCTCGGGGCGCGCCTCGGCGCCATCCTCGGCGGACCGGCGGGACCGTTCCGCCACGACGAGTCGCACCACTCGAGCCTCCGGTCGTTCGTGGACGAACGCGTCCGATCGCCCACGGCCCGGTCGTAGCCCCGGGTGCCTGTCGGGATCCGTCCTTACAATCGGGTGGTGCCCCCGTTCACGATCCGCGCCGACCATCAGCCCACGGGCGACCAGCCGACGGCGATCGACCGACTCGTCGAGGGCGTCCGGGCCGGCGAGCCGCACCTGACGCTCCTCGGGGCGACCGGCACCGGGAAGACGTTCACCATCGCCAACGTGGTCGAGCGCGTCCAGAGGCCGACGCTGGTGATCGCTCCCAACAAGTCGCTCGGGGCGCAGCTCGCCAACGAGTTCCGCGAGGTCTTCCCCGACAACGCGGTGGAGTACTTCGTCTCCTACTACGACTACTACCAGCCCGAGGCGTACGTGCCGCAGACGGACACCTACATCGAGAAGGACTCGTCGGTCAACGACGAGATCGAGCGTCTGCGCCACTCGGCTACGGCCGCGCTCCTCACGCGGCGCGACGTCCTGATCGTCGCGAGCGTGTCGTGCATCTACGGCCTCGGGTCCCCGGAGGAGTACGAGGGTCAGATCCTGCGCGTGCACAAGGGCGTCGCGACCGACCTGGAATGGGCCAAGCAGCGGCTCGTCGACATCCAGTATCAGCGCAACCAGGCCAGCCTCGCGCGGGGGAAGTTCCGGGTCCAGGGCGACGTCCTGGAGGTGCACCCCTCGTACGAGGAGACGGCCGTCCGGATCGAGTGGTGGGGCGACGAGATCGAGCGGATCACGCGCTTCGACACGATCACCGGCGAGGTCCTCGGCGAGCTGCCCGAGATCACGGTGTTCGCGGCCACGCACTACGTCGCGTCGGACTGGCGGATGAAGCGGGCGGTCGCCACGATCGAGGAGGAGCTGCAGGCGCGGTTGGCCTGGCTCGAGGGGCACAACAAGCTGCTCGAGGCCGAACGCCTGCGCATGCGGACCTCGTACGACCTCGAGATGCTCCGGGAGGTCGGGTTCTGCTCGGGGATCGAGAACTACTCGCGGCACATCGACGGCCGGCAGGTCGGCGAGGCCCCGTACACCCTGCTCGACTACTTCCCGGACGACTGGCTCTGCGTGATCGACGAGTCGCACGTCACCGTCCCGCAGATCCACGGGATGTATGAGGGCGACAAGACGCGCAAGGAGACGCTCGTCGAGTTCGGGTTCCGGCTCCCCTCCGCCCTCGACAACCGGCCGCTGCGGTTCGAGGAGTTCGCCAAGAAGGTGAACCAGACCGTGTACATGTCCGCCACGCCTGGGCCCTACGAGCTGCGGATGTCCCCACGGGTCGCGGAGCAGATCGTCCGGCCGACCGGCCTGGTGGATCCCGAGGTCCAGGTCCGCCCCACCAAGGGTCAGGTCGACGACCTGATCGAGGAGATCCGCCGGCGCGCCGAGGCCGGCCAGCGGGTCCTCGTCACCACCCTGACCAAGAAGATGGCCGAGGACCTGACCGACTACCTGCTCGAGATGGGGATCCGCGTCCGGTACCTGCACTCGGAGATCGACACGATCCAGCGCATCGAGATCATCCGGGACCTTCGCCTGGGCGAGTTCGACGTCCTCGTCGGGATCAACCTGCTGCGCGAAGGCCTCGACCTCCCGGAGGTTTCGCTCGTGGCGATCCTCGACGCCGACAAGGAGGGCTTCCTCCGCTCGGAGACCTCGCTCATCCAGACCATCGGACGTGCGGCGAGAAACGTCGACGGGACCGTGATCATGTACGCCGACCAGGTCACCGACTCCATGAAGCAGGCGATCTCCGAGACCCAGCGGCGTCGGAAGATCCAGATCGAGTTCAACCGCGAGCACGGGATCGACCCGCAGACGATCCGGAGGAAGGTCTCGGACATCCTCCTGACGATGGCGGTCGACTCGGGGAAGGCGCCCACCCCGGACAAGCGCCGCCGCAAACGCGAGCATCCGGAGATGCCCACCGAGGAGCTCGAGCGCCTCATCCAGCAGCTCGAGGAGGAGATGCACGAGGCGGCCAAGGACCTTCGGTTCGAGTACGCGGCCCGCATCCGCGACGAGGTCGTCGACCTCCGCAAGGAGCTGAAGGGGCTCCGAGCCGCCGGGGTCGGGTCCTAGCCTCCGGCCGACGTCGTCTCGAGCGGACTACCGTTCGCGCGTGAGCCCGTCACTGAAGGTCAGAGCGCCGCTCGCCTGGTTCGGTCCGGGCCGGCTCGTTCGACACGCCGCGATCGTGTGTGACGGTGGGCGGATCACGTTCGCGGGGCATTCGGCGGGATCTCCGCCCGCGGCCGAGCGGGTCCAGGTGGACGGGTTCCTGATGCCGGCGGTGGCCGATCGGCACGTCCACATCCGGCTCTCCGACCCCGGCGCGGTGCTGCTCGGCGGCGTCGCCGCGGTGCGCGATCTGGCGTGGCCGGCGGCGGACGTCTTCGCCCTCGCCGACGCGTCGGAGCTCCCGAGCTTCAACGGCCCCCTGATCCGCGCCGCCGGGCCCATGCTCACCGGCCGCGGCGGCTACCCGACGACGGCCGGATGGGGGCCGCCGGGTACCGGGCTCGAGCTCGAGGGGCCGGAGCACGCC
>JBOGVL010000314.1:0-3610 GCA_050692535.1 Actinomycetota bacterium
GATCGAGCCGGGGGCGGCCGGCGGCTTCGCGTGGACCGACCGCGGCCTGGTGCCGATGCCCACATCCGCGCTGGGCGTGCCGGCGGAGCTCGACGAGCTCGTTCGATGGCCGGGGCTGTCTCGCCGCGGCCGCCTCCGGGCGCTCGCCGACCTGGTGCGGAGGCCGGGGGGTCACGGCGAGGACGAATCCCTCGGCTCGCTCCTGCGGCGCCGGCTCGGCGACCAGGCGACCGATCGGCTGGTCGGCCCACTGCTCGGGGGCCTGTTCGCGGGCGACGTGGATCGCCTGGGGGTGCGCGCGACGTTCCCGGAGCTCGCGGGCTGGGAGCGCGACTTCGGCAGCCTGATCCGCGGGGCGAAGGCGGCGTTGGGCTCGGCGTGCGATGCCGGCCCGCTCTTCGTGAAGCCGGCCGGCGGCGTGCCGAGCCTGGTCGACGCGCTCGCCCGCGCGGCCGGGGCCCATCGGATCCGGACGTCCTCAACGGCGACGGACGTCTCGGCGGACGGATCCGGATTCCGTGTCCGGATCGCGGGCCACGAGCTCGCCGCGGCCGCGGTCGTCCTCGCGACGCCGGCCTTCGCGTCCGCCGGCCTCCTGGCGGCCTCGTTCCCGGAGGCGTCGGCCTCCCTCGCCGGGATCCCGTACGTGTCGACCGGCGTCGTCCTGCTCGTGTACGGAGACGGGACGGGCGCCGCGCTGCCCGAGGCGACCGGCTTCGTCGTCCCGAGCGGGCGGGCGCCGATGACGGCGGCAACCTTCCTGTCGCGCAAGTGGCCGAACCCCGCCTTCGGGACGCGCGCGGTCCTGCGCTGCTTCGTCGGCGCGGCAGGGTCCGAAGACGTCCTCGAGGCGGCCGATGCGGACATCGTGGAGGCGGTGTGCCGACACCTGGCGGCCGTGTTGCCGCTGCCCGAGCGAGCCGTCGCGACCTCGGTCGTCCGCTGGCCGAGCTCGATGCCGCAGTACGAGGTCGGGCATGTCGAGCGGGTCGCCGCGATCGAGGCATCGCTGCCACCGGGTATCTTCGTCGTCGGCAACGCATACCGCGGAGTGGGCGTGGCCGACACCGTCCGCGGCGCGCAGGAGGCCGCCGGGCGCGTGCGCGACCATCTCGCCGGGCGACCGATCGAAACGGAGCGAACGAGATGACCGAGACCCTCTACGCGCTGTACCCGTGCCTCAAGGCCTCGCCCGGGTTCCGTGAGCTCCAGGCGGACGACGCCGCGCAGGAGGTCGAGAACCTCTTCAAGGAGTGGGACGGGGCCGTGAACGTCCGCGGCGTGTACTCGACGATCGGGTTCCGAGCGGATACCGACCTCATGCTCTGGCTGATCGGCCCGACGCCCGACGCCGTGCAGGACGCGATGGTCGCTTTCCGCCGTACCGAGGCCGGGCGCTGGCTGACGGTCTCGTGGACGTTCATGGGGGTCGTGAAGCCGGCGGAGTTCACCGCGGATCACGCGCCGGCCTTCGCGAAGGGCGAGCCCCCCAAGCGGTACGCGTGCGTCTATCCGTTCGTGCGCACGCCCGAGTGGTACCTGCTGGCACCGGAAGAACGCTCGGCGCTGCTTCGCGAGCACGGCGAGATCGGGCGAGAGTTCCCCGACGTGCTGGCCAACACGACGAGCGCGTTCGGCATCAACGACTGGGAGTGGATCCTGGCGTTCGAGGCGGACGCGCTGGACCGCATCGTCGACTGCATCCGCCGCCTCCGCGAGGCCGAGGCCCGTCGCTACACGAAGGAGGAGGTCCCCTTCGTGACCGGGATCCGCAAGGACGTGCGGGCCGCGCTCGCCGACCTCGGGTAGCGCCGGTCGCCCGGCCGGACGGCATAATTGGTTCTGGTCGACCGAACGGGGGTCCGTCGTGGCGCACGCCAAGGACAAGGGCGAGAAGCACAACAAGAAGTCCGCGCAGAAGTCCATCAAGGAGAAGCGCGCGGCCAAGAAGACGAAGAAGGCGGCCTCGGCGGCCGCGGCGAGCAAGCTGGGCGAGTAGCCCCGCGTGTTCGAGGATCTGCTTCGCGCCTGGGACGGCGAGGAGGTCGCCGTTCGCTACGATCCGGCGGCCGACGCCTGGATGTTCGTCTGCGTCCACTCCACCGTGCTCGGGCCGGCGGCCGGCGGCACGCGGCTGAAGACGTACGCCGCCCCCGACGACGGGCTCTGCGACGGGCTGCGCCTGGCCGGCGCGATGACGAGCAAGAACGCCGTCGCCGGCCTGCCGCTCGGCGGCGGCAAGGGGGTGCTCGCCGTCCCCGAGATCCCGCGCGGGGACGATCGCCGGGCCCTCCTCCTGCGCTACGGCGAGCTCGTCGAGTCGCTCCACGGGACCTACTGGACCGCCTGCGACATGAACACGGCGCCGGCGGACATGGACGTCATCGCCGAACGTTGCCGGTCGGTCTTCGCGCGGACCACCGAACACGGGGGCTCCGGGACCTCCGCGCCCGCCACGGCCCACGGCGTGTTCGTCGGGATCCGCGCGAGCGTCGCACACGCGTTCGGGTCCGACGATCTGACGGGCCGGACGGTCCTGGTTCAGGGCACGGGCGCGGTCGGGGGTCCGCTCGCGCGGCGGCTCGGAGAGGCCGGCGCCCGGACGATCCTCACCGACGTCGACGAGGTGCGAGCGAAGGAGCTCGCCGGCGAGCTCGGCTCGGAGCTGGTCGCGCCCGACGACGCGATCGACACCGAGTGCGACGTGTTCTCGCCGTGCGCGACCGGCGGAATCCTGTCGGCCGAGTCGATCCCGCGCCTGCGGTGTCGGGTCGTCGCCGGCGCCGCGAACAACCAGCTCGCCGAACCCGCGCACGCCGAGCTTCTCGCCCAACGCGGGATCCTGTACGCGCCCGACTACGTGATCAGCGCCGGCGGGATCATCCACCTGGCGGCGCTGGAGATGCTCGGCGAGGACGAGGCCCGTCGCGACGAACGCGTCCGGGCCATCGGCGACACGCTGACGGACCTCTTCCGGCTCGCCGACGCCGAGGACATCTCGACCGAGGCGGCGGCCGGGCGGATGGTCCGGACGCGGCTCGAAGGAGGGCCACAGCGATGAAGCGCGACCTCGCGTCGATGGAGTGCGTACCGTGCCGGGGCGGCGTCCCGCCGCTCACGCGCGACAAGATCCAGCCCTACCTGGCCGACCTCGGGGACGGGTGGGAGGCGGTGGACGATCACCACCTCCAGAAAGAGTATCGCTTCAAGAACTTCCGCGAGGCCCTCGCCTTCACCATCCGCGTCGGCGAGCTCGCGGAAGAGGTCGGCCACCACCCGGACGTCGAGCTGTCGTGGGGACGCGTGAAGCTCACCGTGTTCACGCACAAGATCGGCGGCCTGCACGAGGCCGACTTCGTCTTCGCGGCCAAGGCCGACCGGGTGCTCGAAGCCGAGGTGTGACCTAGACCGACACGAGGCCGAGCTCGCGCAGCGTTCCCCAGGGGATCGCGTGGCAGTAGGGCTCGTGCCCGTTCTTGTCGTAGTAGCGCTGGTGATAGTCCTCGGCCGGCCAGAACTCGGCCGCCGGCGCGATCTCCGTGGCGATCGGCCGGTCGAACCGCGACTGCGCCCGCTCGCGCGAGGCCTCCGCGATCCGTCGCTGCTCGTC
>JBOGVL010000315.1:0-3610 GCA_050692535.1 Actinomycetota bacterium
GACCTCGTGGCGGGGGGCGGCGGCGTCGACGACGTCGAGGGGGGACCCGGCCGGGACGCCGTGATCGGCGACGCCGGGTCCGACATCGTCCAGGCGGGCCGCGGACTCGATTTCTGCGTCGCGACGGAGGACGGGGTCGGGGCGAACGACGTCGCGGACGGGGGGCCGGGCTTCGACCGCTACGACGCCGATCCGGGCGATCTCGTGGAGTCCGTCGAGGACCCCGAGAACTGCTCCGGCCGGGTCTGACGGCCCGCGGGCCTCCCGGATCGGACGAGAACGGAATTGCCACTCGCCACGGTCCTCGCTACGATGCGTTAGCACTCATCGGCTCAGAGTGCTAGCAGTCAGGAGCCGAGAGGCGCAGGAATTCGAAGTCCCGGACAGGCCCAAAGGAGGGCGGGGAAATGGCACCGAAGCTCATCTCGTACGACGAGGAGGCGCGGCGGGCCCTCGAGCGCGGTATGGATCAGCTGGCCAACGCCGTGAAGATCACGCTCGGGCCGAAGGGTCGCAACGTCGTCCTCGAGAAGAAGTGGGGAGCTCCCACGATCACGAACGACGGCGTATCGATCGCCAAGGAGATCGAGCTCGAGGATCCCCTCGAGAAGATCGGCGCCGAGCTCGTCAAGGAGGTCGCCAAGAAGACCGACGACGTGGCCGGCGACGGCACGACCACGGCGACCGTCCTCGCGCAGTCGATCGTGAAGGAGGGCCTGCGCAACGTCGCCGCCGGGGCCAACCCGATGGCGATCAAGCGCGGCATCGAGCGCGCGGTGGAGCTCGCCGTCGAGAGCATCAAGAACCAGTCCAAGGAGGTCGAGCAGAAGGAGGAGATCGCCCACGTCGGCGCCATCTCCGCCGCCGACCCCGAGATCGGTGAGCAGATCGCCGAGGCCGTCGACAAGGTCGGCAAGGACGGCGTGATCACGGTCGAGGAGTCGAACACCTTCGGCATGGAGCTCGAGCTCGTCGAGGGGATGCGGTTCGACAAGGGCTACATCTCGGCTTACTTCGTCACCGATCCCGAGCGCATGGAGACGGTCCTCGAGGAGCCGTACATCCTCATCGCCAACTCCAAGATCAGCGCGGTGAAGGACCTGCTGCCGGTCCTCGAGAAGGTCATGCAGACCGGCAAGCCGCTCCTGGTCATCTCGGAGGACGTGGAGGGCGAGGCGCTCGCTACCCTCGTCGTGAACAAGGTCCGCGGGACGTTCCGCTCGGCCGGCGTGAAGGCGCCCGGATTCGGCGACCGCCGCAAGGCGATGCTCCAGGACATCGCGATCCTGACGGGCGGCCAGGTCATCTCCGAGGAGGTCGGCCTCAAGCTCGAGAACGCGACCCTGGACCTCCTCGGCACCGCCCGAAAGATCATGGTGACGAAGGACGACACCACGATCGTCGAGGGCGGCGGCAAGGAGGACGACATCAAGGGCCGGATCAACCAGATCAAGGCCGAGATCGACAAGACCGACTCGGACTACGACCGGGAGAAGCTGCAGGAGCGCCTGGCGCGCCTGGCCGGCGGCGTCGCGGTGATCAAGGTCGGCGCGGCGACGGAGGTCGAGCTGAAGGAGAAGAAGCACCGGATCGAGGACGCCGTGCAGTCCACCAAGGCGGCCGTCGAGGAGGGCGTCGTGCCCGGCGGTGGCGTCGCCCTTCTCAACGCGCAGGCCGTGCTCGACAAGGTCGACCTCGAGGGCGACGAGCTCACCGGCGCGGCGATCGTGCGGCGGGCGCTCGAGGAGCCCATCAAGCAGATCGCGGCCAACGCCGGCCTCGAGGGCGGCGTCGTGATCGACAAGGTGCGCAACCTCGACCTCGGCTTCGGGCTGAACGCGGCCACCGGCGAGTACGAGGACATGTTCAAGTCGGGCATCATCGACCCCACCAAGGTCACGCGCTCGGCGCTGCAGAACGCGGCGTCGATCGCGGCCCTGTTCCTCACGACCGAGGCCGTGGTGGCCGAGAAGCCCGAGAAGGAGAAGGCGCCGCCCATGCCCGGCGGCGGCGACATGGACTTCTAGTCGCCACTGAACCACCGAGGGGGCACCGGCGAAGGACTCGTGGGAGCCCCCTCTCTCCGGCGGACGGGCCCCGGGACCGCGAGTCCCGGGGCCCGTTCCCGTCGGTGCGGGAGGCGCCGCCGGCCGTGGGAGAATCCGCGCGATGGCGAAGGCGCGACTGCACCTCACGTTCCCCGAGCACCTGATCTCCGAGCCGATCGTTCACCGCGTCGGGGCGGACTTCGGGCTCGTCGTGAACATCCGGCGGGCGAGCCTGGAGGAGGATCGCGGCGGTTGGGTCATCCTGGAGGTCGACGGCGACGACGAGCGGATCGCGGCGGCGGTGACCTGGCTCGCCGGCCAGGGCCTGCAGGTCGACCGGATCGAGGGATGACGCTGGAGCGGCGGATCGAGATCCGCTGGCGCGACCTCGACGCCTACGGGCACGTCAACAACGCGGTCTACCTGAACTACCTGGAGGAGGCGCGCGACGCCTGGGTACACGGGGTGCTCGGCGCCGTCACCGACACCTGGGATTTCGTCCTCGCCCGCGTCGCGATCGACTTCAAGAGCGAGCTCACGCAGGAGGACGGCTCCGTGCTCGTGCGGTGCGAGCTCGCATCGGTGGGGAGGTCGAGCATCCGCACCCGCGAGGAGGTCCTCAAGCTCGACGGGACGCTGTCGGCGGCGGCGGAGTCGGTGATCGTGCCGCGCGACCCGCGACGCGGACGCTCCCGGACGCTCACCGACGAGGAGCGAGCGGTGTTGGAGCGGGAGCTGGAGCCGGCCGAACGTTCGGGGCGCGCTACGTCGTGATGCGCCGCGCGTGGACGAAATGCTCCTCGTACCAGGTGTCCTGGACCCGCGTGATCGTCACCCCGCCGTTGCTGCTGCCGGAGTCGATCGCCCAGCCGTTGCCGATGTACGCGTCGACGTGGTCGACCGTGCCGTCGTCGTCGCCGTCATAGAAGAGCAGGTCGCCGGGCCGGATCTCGTCCCATCGGATCCGGGCGCCGACCGAGGCCATCTGGGCCGAGCTCCGCTGCGGCAGGGCCCACCCTACGTAGCCGCGAGGCGGCGTGTTGTCCCACCCCGCGTCCGCCTTCTTCATCACCCACCACACGAACCCGGAGCAGTCGAAGCCCGCCTGCGGCTGCCACCCGCAGCAGTAGCCCGAGGGCGTCGCGGCGCCCCAGTCGCCGCCCCAGATATACGGGTGGCCGACGTAGCGCGCGGCCCACCGCACGACCTTCTGCATCCGCTCGGACAGGTTTGGCAGCTCGATCGTCGAATACGCCGCGAGCGAGTCGTGGACCCAGCTGGGCGCCGTGGCGGCTCGGTACAGCGACCAGGCGACCTCGGCGCGCGAGAGCGGCGTGTCGGGCCCGACGTCGAGCGACTCGTCGTCGTGGTTGTACCGGAGGCCGAGCCGCATGCCGATGAGCATCGTCCCGAAGCCCGGCGGGGTCGCGACCTCGGTGCCGTCCTCCAGGTGGAGCGCGTCGGCGCCCCTCGCCGCGTCGCGGAGGCCGACCGCGAGCACCAGCGCGCGATGCACGACACGGGTCGTCACCGGCTCGGCGGGGAGGAAGTCCTTGCCCTGG
>JBOGVL010000316.1:0-3575 GCA_050692535.1 Actinomycetota bacterium
CGGCGAGGATCAGGAGCAGCCCGAGCAAGGTTTCGCGTCGCATACGTCACCTCCGCCGTCGGGACTCGTGGGTCTACGGAGGGCGGGCCCCGGCGGATTCCTCGGCCCTACGCGACCCCGTCGCCGTCGCCCGGCGAGGGCTCGGGCCGCCGGTAGCGACGCATCCGTTCCGGGTATCCGGTCCGCATCGCGTCGTGGATCGCGAGCCCGCGCGTGCGCGCCAGCTCGCGCAGGAACGCGTCGTCCCGCAACGCGATGCGCGTCCACTCGCCGTCGCCGGCGACCAGCACCACCGAGAGCGGATGCATCACGGTCCGGGGTTCCACGTACGCCTCGACGTCCGCGCGCGTGTCGAGGAAGGCGAGGATCCGCTCGCGATCCTCGGACGGGGCCGGGACCGACTTGGCTCGCCGGTAGATCTGGTCGGTCCGTCGCTCCCAGTCGTAGTCGCCGGGCTTCGGCGTCGGCTTGGGGAGGCGCGGGCGCACCCGGGTCCGAGCGACGTCCACCACGAGCGCGACCACGCAGGCGACGAACAGCAGCGCGAGCGCGAGCCCGACCAGCCGGATCATCCGGTCCCCTCTGCGCGCGAACCCGTCGAGCCTACACTGGCGGTCCCGTGGAGGAGTTCGAGCTCGTCGAGCGCGCACCGACCGTCGAGGAGTACCGGCGCCTTCGCGACGCGGTGGGCTGGGGCGAGATACCGGAGGAGGGCCTCGCCGCCGGCCTCGGGAGCGCCCTGTTCTCGTGCGTCGTGCTGCACGACGGGGAGGCCGTTGCCTGCGGGCGCGTGATCGGCGACGGCGGCATGTACTTCTACGTCCAGGACGTGATCGTGATCCCCGAGTACCACGGGAAGGGGCTCGGGGCGCAGGTCATGGAGGCGATCGTGGGCTACCTGGGCGGCACGGCGAAAACCGGAGCGTTCGTGGGGTTGATGGCGGCGCAGAACGCCGAGGGCTTCTACGAACGCTACGGTTTCCATCGCCGCCCCGACGATCGTCCCGGCATGTTCCGCGTCTGGTGATGCGCAGACACGTCGGCGTCGCGATCCCGTTGCTCATGCTGCTGGTCTCGACGTGGGAGGGCGCGCCGGTGCGACCCGCGGATCTCCCGCGGCTCGCACGCCTGGACCTGACGCCCTCGGGCTCGGATGCGCGCTGGGTGATCGGCGCCGCCGGCGACCTCGTCTGCGAGTCCGAACCCAACGGGCCGGGCGAGCCCGAGCTCTGTCAGTACGACGACACCGCGGACCTGATCGTCCGACAGGGCCTGGACGAGGTCCTCCTGCTCGGGGATATCCAGTACGAGCAGGGCGAGTTCGCCGCGTTCACGCGGTACTTCGACCCGACGTGGGGGCGGGCGTTCTCCAACCTGAGCCCGGCGCCCGGCAACCACGAATACGCACACGGCCCGTCGTCCAAGCCCACGGGGTACTTCCGCTACTTCGGCGACCGGGTGAAGGGGCCGCATCGGCTCGGGTACTACTCGTTCGACCTGGGCGCGTGTCCCGACGACCCGTGCTGGCACCTGATCTCGCTGAGCTCGGAGCTCTGCCTCGCCCCGGGCGGCTGCGGCCCGGCCGCGGACCCGGACGCCCCCGGTCCCGGCAACCGGATGTTCAAATGGCTGACGCGGGACCTCGCCCGGCACCCCGACGCCGAGTACCCGTGCACGCTGGCCTACTGGCACCATCCGCGGTTCTCGTTCTCGAGCGGGAGCGGGCCCACGACCGCGGTGCAGCCGCTCTGGGACCTGCTTCACGCGGCAGCGGCCGACGTCGTGCTGAACGGCCACTCGCACAACTACCAGCGGTGGCGGCCGCAGGATCCATCGGGCGCACTCGACGTCGAGCGGGGGATCCGGGAGTTCGTCGTCGGAACCGGGGGCCGGAGCCTCTACTCGATCCCCGGCGGCGCCTTCCCCGAGAACCTGGAGGTCGCGCAGGCCGACTCGTTCGGGATCCTCCGGCTCACGCTGAAGGCCGACGGCTACCGTTGGGCCTGGGTGACGGCTCCCGGCCAGCCCGAGTTCGCGGACGCGTCCGACGGCCGCGTCGACTGCGTGCGCGCGGTCACCCCTTGACGCCGGTCACCGTCACGCCCTCCACGAACACTCGCTGCGCGAGGAAGAACAGGACGATCACGGGCACGATGAACATGACCGATGCCGCCATCGTGAGGTTCCACTGCACGTGGAACTGTCCCTCGAACTGCGACAGCCCGAGCGAGAGAGTCCACAGGTCCGGGTTCTCGATGAGGTAGACCAACGGCGAGAAGAAGTCGTTCCAGGAGTACAGGAACTGGAACAGGGCGACCGCGGCGATCGCCGGCTTCGCGAGTGGAACGATCACCCGCATCATGATCTGAAACTCGCTGGCGCCGTCCACGCGGGCCGCGTCCGAGAGCTCCTCGGGGATCGTGAGGAAGAACTGGCGCAGCAGGAAGATCGTGAAGGCGTCGCCGAAGAACAGCGGCACGACGAGCGGTTTGATCGATCCGACCCAGCCGAGCCGCACGAAGACGATGTACAGCGGGACGACCGTGACCTGGACCGGCAGCATCAGGGTCGAGAGCACGAGCAGGAAGACGCCCTGCCGGCCGCGCCACCGCAGCCGCGACAGCGCGTACGCCACCGGGATGCACGAGACCACGATCCCGATCGATGCGAGGGCCGCGATCCGGAACGTGTTCCAGGTGTATCGGATGAGCGGGATGTCGCGGAAAACGTCGGAGAAGTTCGTCCACCGGAAGGGCCGCGGCCAGATCGCAGGCGTGAGCGCCTGCCGGTCCGTCATCAGGGCCGTGAGCACGATGAACACGACGGGCAGCAGGAACACGGCCGCGAGCGCGATCAGGACCGTGTGGTTCGCCACGTTCATCAGGAACCGGCGGCGCCGGATCTGGGGCGGCACCGGGCGGCGCGCGATCCGATCGGCGGCACGCGGCGTCCGGCGGACGGCGGTTTCGACGGCTATCGGAACCCACCCCCCTGGTAGTGCACCCAGCGCCGGGACGTCTTGATCAGCAGGACGGTGCACGCCATCGTGATGAGGAACAGGATCCAGGCCATCGCGGAGGCGTAGCCCATCCGGAACGACGCGAAGCCCTTGAAGTACAGGTAGATCGAGTAGAAGAGCAACGACCCCTGCGGGTCGCCGACATTGGAGCTGGCCGCGCCCGTCGCCTGGCCCGAGACCGCGAAGCTCACGACATAGGCCTGGGTGAAGTACTGGAAGCCGGCGATCACTCCGATCACGAGCGTGAAGAAGAGCACCGGCGAGATCCCCGGAAGGGTCACGTGTCGGAACTTCTGCCACGCGCTCGCGCCCTCGATGTCGGCCGCCTCGTAGAGCTGTCGCGGCACGTCGAGGAGCCCGGCCAGGTAGATGATCATCGTCTGCCCGACGATCCACAGGCTGAGGAAGAGGAGCCCCCACTTGGACCAGAACGGGTCGTAGAACCACAGTGGCGGGTTCTTGATCCCCAGGCCGGACAAGAGCTGGTTCACCGGGCCGGTGGCGGGATTGAAGATGACGAAGAACGCGAACGCCGCCGCAACGGCCGGCGCCATCG
>JBOGVL010000317.1:0-3559 GCA_050692535.1 Actinomycetota bacterium
GGCGCTCATGTCCTCGGGATCGACGACGATGTCGTACTGGTCCTCGATGAAGGTCGTGAGCTGCATCAGCGCGAACGAGTCGAGCAGGCCGTCGAGCAACGGGGTGTCGGCCTTCAGGGTCGACGCTGTCTCCGGCGGAAGGAGCTCGCTCTTCATGAACTCGAGCACTTTCGCGGCGATCTCGGCGGGCATATCCGCTCCCTTCTCGGGCTCGCTGTTGGGGATGACCGGCTGGCCGTTCGGGGTGGGCGGCGCGGCCTCGCCGTCGGGGGCCTCCAGCGACTGCAGCAGTGCCCCCGGGCGCATCAGGTTGTTCGGGTCGGTCATGATCTGCTCGTACGTCTTTCGCATGTCGGCCAGCAGCCGCCGCGACCGGTCCCGGTTGACGACCGCGTACGGGTTGCCCTGGAGCGACCTAGCGATGTCCTCGCGGTAGCGAGGGTCCATCGCGTACCGTCCGCAGATGGCCTGCAGCTTGTAGAAGATGTCGGTCGTCTCGTACCAGACGTCGACCCCGTCGGTCACGGTCTTGGCGTACTCCTCGAACGCCACGTCCTCGTCGGTTCCGTTCCACGAGTCGACGATCGCCTTGTGCGCGTAGCTCGCCGAGTACATCGCGACGTCCATCCCCGACGAGAAGATGGGGTCGACGAACCGCATCGCGTCGCCGACCAGCAGCCAGCCCGGGCCGACGACCCGCTCCATCTGGTACGAGTAGTCGCCCTCGATCACCCACGGACGGACGCGCTCGGCGTCGCGCATCGCGTGCTTGAACGTCCGGCTGCGGCCGATGAGCCCGGCGAAGAACTCCTCCGGGGTCTTCCCCGACTTCTGGAAGTCCTCCTTGGCCGTCACGACGCCGATCGACGAGATGCCGCCGCGGAGCGGGATCTGCCATCCCCACGCCCGCTCCAGGTCGAGGAAGTGGAAGATGACCATCCCCTCGTACCCGGGTGGCGCGTCCTCCGCGCCTTTGAACCACGACCAGATGGAGTGCTGGTTGAGCTCCGCGTCCTTCACCCGGTGGACGTTCAGTTGCTTGGACAGCAGGCAGCGGCGGCCGGAGGCGTCCACGACCACCTTGGCGGTCACGTCCTGCTCCACCCCTTCGACCGGCTCGATGCGGAGGCCCACCGCCCGTTCCCCGTCCAGCAGGACCTGCTTCACCTTCACCCCTTGCAGCACCTTCACGCCCTTCTCGTGAGCGTGGCGGAGTAGCAGCGTGTCGAAGAGGTCGCGCTCGACGTTGTAGCTGTAGGTCTGGACGGCATCGGGAGGCGGGAAGTCCGAGGTTCGGATGCACACCAGGTTCCAGAGCGGGCCCCGTGGGGCCGTCCAGGCGACGCCTTGCTTGTGGACGAAGCCGGCCTCCTCCATCTTGGGGAGGAAGCCGAGCCGGTTCATGATGAAGTTGTTCGCCGGCACCATGGATTCCCCGACATGGTCTCGGGGATGAATGTCCTTCTCGACGATGAGCACTCGATAGCCGTCGATCGCCAGCAGCCCGCCGAGCGTCGCCCCGCCCGGGCCACCGCCGATGATCGCGACGTCGAAGTCGGTCGTCCGTTCGCCGTCGTCAGGCACGGTCGAGCTCCGAGCGGTCGTCGACGTCGGCGGTCGTCATCTCGTCGGGCAGGTCGTCGGCCAACGTCTCCTTTGCGGCACCCGGTCCGCGGTTGTAGTAGCCGCGCGCGCCGCGAGGCCTCGGCGTCTCTGACGCGCGGTTGAGCACGACGCCGCGGACCGGCGCGCCCATGCGCCCGAGGAGCTCGCTGGCGCGCTCCGCGAGGTCCGCCTCGGTGCGAGCGGCCCGCGCCACCAGGAGGACGGCGTCCACCTGGGGCAGGAGGTGGGTGGCGTCGCTCGAAACGAGGATCGGCGGTGTGTCCAGCAGGACGATGTCCGCGAGCCCCCGCGCCTCCTTCAGCGCAAGGCGCATCCGATCCGAGGACAGGAGCTCGCCCGAGGACTCGGGCTGGCTGCCGCTCGTCACCACGTCGACGTGCCCGGACGTCTCCTGGACGACGCCGGCGAGCACCGGCTCCCCGTCCGTGGAGGCGAGTGCGTCCGCGAGCCCGCGCTCGTTCTCGATCCCGAACAGCGAGTGCACCGTGGGGCGATGGAAGTCGCAAGAGAGGACCAGGACCTTCTTCCCCATCTCCGACAGCGTGGTGGCGAGGTTCGCGACGACGGTGGACTTGCCCTCGGCCGGGCCGGCGCTGGTCACCAGAACCGCCGACGAGCGATGACCGGGCGCCCCATTCCCGTTGGACCCCGCCATCGAGAGGCTGAGCTCGGCCCCGAGGAGCCGGAACTCCTCCGCCGCTCGGGAGGCGGGCTGCGTGGTCGCGACGATCCCGCGGCGGTTGCGTCCGCGGATCACGGGGACCTCGGCCAGCACGGGGGCCGAGAACCGGTCCTCCGCCGCCCGCTTCGTCCGGATCCTCGTGTCGAGGCGCCCGACGACGATCGCGATGATGATGCCCGCCAGCAGGCCGATCACGCCGGCGATGATCAAGCGCACCGAGAACGACCGCGGGGCACTGAATCCGGCCGATGTCACGCGCTTCGCCACCGCCGGCGAGAAGATGGTGAACGGCGGGTCCGGCGTGTTCGTCCTCAGCTGCGTCAACTCCGAGCGAGCCTGGTCCAGCTCGGTCTGGACGTTCCGTGCCTCCTCGCCCTCGGGGTCGGCATCCTCGAGCCGCCGCTCGAGGCTGTTGACCTCGGCCTGGAGGTCATCGATGTCGGCCGATCTCTCGACATCCTGCAGCTCGGCGAGCTCGGCGAGAAGCTGCTCGGCGAAGGTGTCGGCCAGCTCCTCGGTCCGCTCGGGGTCCCGGGAGGTGGCGGTGATGTTGATCAGGCCGTTCTCCTGTTCGACCGTCGCGGTCACCTGCGCCGCCAGCTCCTGGGGATCGCCCTCGAACCCGAGCACATCGGCGACTCGAGCGGCGATCGGAGGCGACGTGGTCAACGCCGCGGCGGTGCTCGGGGAGTTCGGGTCCCCGGGCGTCCGGATCACCGCGTCGCCCGATACGTACAGGACGGTGGTGGCCTCGTAGCTCCGCACGGCGCCGCCGGCCGGCTCGATCGAACGCGTGAAGAAAGCGGCGAGCAGCGCGATGAGGACGGCCGCCCCGACGATCCGCCAGTTCCGGCGGATGGCTCTCAGATAGTCGAACGGCTCCACTCAAGGCTCCTCTCGGCGCCGTTCGAGAGCAGGGCGCTCACGGCGGCGGTCTGGTTCGGGACTCCAAGCTTCGCGTAGATCTTCGTCTTGTGTCGCTCCACGGTCTTCGCGCTGATGCCGAGGTGCCGGGCCACCTGCTTGGCCGCCAGGCCGCGGGCGACCAGCGCCAGGACCTCGCGCTCCCGCGGGGTCAGCCGGGAGGCGTCGACCGGCCTCGTCGTGGCGCCCGGCACGAGCGCGGAGGCGAGGCTCTCGACCGACGATCGCGTCGAGATGCTGACGCCGGCGTCCTCCTCGCCCCCGTCACCGAGGAACACGACCCGCACGCCGCGACGCCGAAGCCGCCGGGCCGTGAGCTCGGCGCCC
>JBOGVL010000318.1:0-3559 GCA_050692535.1 Actinomycetota bacterium
GGCGGGGCCGGTCCTGCAGGGCGCGGGGCTCGCCCTCGCGTTGTTCGCCATCACGTCCCTCGGTCCCGAGGGCGTCACGCCGTTCATCTACTTCCAGTTCTGACATGGCCCAGAGTCTCCCGACCCCGCGACCGACCCTCGAGGACCCGGAGCCCCGACCGCGCCCGCCGGAGCCCGAACGCCGGACGGTCGGCGCGCGGGAGGCCCTCGTCACGTTGCTCGTGTGCCTCGGGGTGTGGATGCTGCTCTTCGCCCCGGTCCTCGAGCGCAATGCGGAGTCCGGTCCCGTCGGGACGCGACGGACGGCGGCGCTCGCGGTGCTCCGCCCGGTCGGCGCGATCTCGGACGCGCTCGCGTTCGACCGGGCCAGCGAGCTCGTGATGCGGGCACTGGGTCGCGACCCCGACGCCCCGCCCGGCGGCGAGCTCGTGCTGCCCGAGCTCGACCTGCCGGAGCTCCCGCCCCTCGAGCCGGAGCGGGACCCGGCGCGTCCCTCGCCGCAGGCCGACGACGTCGCGTCACCGTCGCCGGGTGGCCCGCGGGATGAGGAGGAGGCCGAGGGGGACGGCGGCGGCGACGAGGAGGAGCCGGAGGCCCCGCTCGGGATCCGAACCCCCACGGAGGACGAGAGGCTCCGCGTTGCGGTCGTCGGCGACTCGCTCTCGCAAGGGCTTGGGCCCGCGATCGAGCAGTGGTTCGATCCCGGCGTCAGCCGGGTCCTTGCCCTGGGGCGTCAGTCCACGGGGCTCGCGCGCCAGGACTACTTCAACTGGCAGTCCGCGATGCGCAAGATCGAGGAGGAGTTCCGACCCGACGTCCTGTTCGTGCTCCTCGGCTCCAACGACAACCAGGACCAGGTCACGCCCGACGGGAACGAGGTGGAGGTCGGGAGCATCGCGTGGGTGGAGGCCTACCGGGCGCGCGCGGCCGCCTTCCTGGACGAGGCGACCTCGAACGGCACGCACGTGGTCTGGGTCGGCATCCCGGTCGTCCGGGAACACCAGCGCTGGGACTTCTACCGCCGGGTGAACGGGATCTACCGCGGCGTCGCCGCCGCGGATCCGCTCGCGACATACGTCGACGCGTGGGAGCTGTTCCAGACGCGGGACGGCGACTACTCCGCGTACCTGCGGAACGAGCGGGGCACCCTCCAGGAGATGCGGGCCGGCGACGGGATCCACTTCACACCCACGGGATACGGCTACCTCGCTCGTGCGGCGATCCGGGCCGCCGCCGAAGCGTTCGACCTCCCCCAGCAGGCGGTGACGTTCCGGATCTGACGACCGACGACCTCCAGCGACGGCGGCGGTCGGTCATGTCGAGCGGGGGAGCCACCAGCATGCGGTCGAGCGGGTCGACGGCCGTCCTCCGGGGCCGGATGTCGAAAGTCCCAGCCTCCATTCGTCGTTAGGGTGATGCGGCCCAGAAGAGCCGGGCCCAGAGAGCCACGGAAGGAGGCGCGGATATGCGGTACCTGCTGCTGATCTACGGGGACGAGAAGGCGCAGGCCGAGATGCAGGCCAACACACCGCCCGAAGAGCTGGAGCGGACGATGAAGGGCTGGTGGGACTACGACGCGTGGCTTCGGGGGGCCGGCTGGCATCGCGGCGGTGAGGCCCTGCAGCCCACCGCAACGGGGACCACGGTGCGCGTGCGGGACGGCAACACCCTGACCACCGACGGGCCGTTTGCGGAGACCAAGGAACAGTTGGGCGGCTTCTACCTCATCGAGTGCGACAACCTGGACCAGGCGATCGAAGCGGCGGCGAAGATCCCAGCGTCCCCGTGGGGCTCCATCGAGATTCGCCCGATCGATGAGTTCGCGATGCCCGAGGGCGAGCACGACCACTGACCGTTCGGTTCGGCCGGTCGACCGGCGAGGAGGGAACCCATGAAGTTCGCGTTGCTCATCTACGGGGACGAAAGCGGCTGGTCCGCGCTCGACGAGGCCGGGCGGGCGGAGATGTACGCGCAGCACGAGGCCTTCGGGAAGTGGCTCGCCGAGCGCGGCTGGGACCGGGGAGGCGAGGAGCTGCGGTCGAGCGACCGCGCCGCGACGGTCCGTGCCGACGGCGGCGACTTCCTGGTCTCGGACGGGCCGTTCGTCGAGACGAAGGAGCAGCTCGGCGGCTTCTACGTGATCGAGTGCGGGTCGCGTGACGAGGCCATCGAGGCGGCGAAGCAGCTCCCGGGCGGCGTCGTCGAGGTCCGCGAGATCGTGGAGGACTGACACGCCCGAGCTGACGGCGACCGGCGCGCGAGCGGTCGTCGACCGCCTGTTCCGCGAGGAGTACGGGCGGGCGGTCGCGACCCTGATCCGGGTCCTGGGCGACTTCGACCTGGCCGAGGACTCGGTGCAGGAGGCGTTCGCGGAGGCGCTCCGGACCTGGTCCCAGCGCGGCGTGCCGCGGAACCCCGGCGCGTGGATCACGACGACGGCGCGCAATCGTGCGATCGATCGCCTCCGCCGCCAGCGCACCCTCCGCGAGAAGACGGAGACGCTGACGCGGCTCGCCGCGCTGGAGGCCCTCGGAGGTGACGAGACGGACGTGAGTGGCATCCCCGACGACCGGCTGCGGCTCATCTTCACCTGCTGTCATCCGGCGCTGCCGATGGACGCCCGCGTCGCGCTCACACTGAAGACGCTCGGGGGGCTCACGACCGGCGAGATCGCCCGCGCGTTCCTGGTGGCCGAGCCCGCCATGGCTCAGCGCATCGTCCGCGCCAAGCGCAAGATCTCCGCCGCCGCCATCCCGTATCGGGTGCCGCCACCCGAGCTCCTACCGGAACGCCTCCCCGGGGTCCTCGCGGTCCTCTACCTGGTGTTCAACGAGGGGTACGCGGCCTCGTCCGGCCCGCTCGTGCGAACGGAGCTCTGCGACGAGGCGATCCGGCTCGCGCGGGTGCTCCGCGGGCTGATGCCGGACGAGCCCGAGGCCGCGGGCCTGCTGGCGCTGATGCTCCTCCAGCACTCGCGGCGAGAAGCCAGGACGGACGAGCTCGGCGACCTCGTACTGCTCGAGGAGCAGGACCGTGCCCGGTGGGATCACGACATGATCGACGAGGGGCTCGCCCTCCTCGACGCGACGCTCGCGGCGCGTCGACCCGGGCCGTACCAGCTGCAGGCGGCCATCGCCTCGCTCCACGCGGGCGCGCCGCGACCGGAGGACACCGACTGGCCGCAGATCGCGGCGATCTACGGCCGGCTCGTCCAGGCCACGCCCACCCCGGTGGTCGAGCTCAACCGGGCCGTCGCCGTCGCCATGGCGGACGGACCCGCGAGGGGTCTGGCGCTCGTGGACGAGCTCGAGGGCGAGCTCGACGGTTACCACCTCTTCCATGCGGCTCGCGCCGACCTGCTCCGCCGGCTGGAGCGGCGCGAGGAGGCGGCCGCGGCCTACCGGCGGGCGCTCGACCTGGTCGCGAACCCGAACGAGCGAACCTACCTGGAGCGGCGCCTGGCCGAGGTCACCGGGGCCTGACCCTTCGGCGCGTCCGCGGAGGGGCCGGCGGTCCGCGCCGGCCCCTCCGATGCCGCCGTACGAGTCGAGGGCTACTT
>JBOGVL010000319.1:0-3553 GCA_050692535.1 Actinomycetota bacterium
GGCTAGCAGCGGGGTCCCGGGTCCGGTGGCGCTCCGGCCGGCCGTGCCGGCGCCGGCGCGCTACCTGCGTCGTGCCGCGGCCGGGGGCGTTCGCGTCGGCGTCCGCCGGCGGACGGGCTCCTCGGGCACCGCCGGCTCCGCGACGACCCATCGGTAAGCGAAGGCCGCCATGAAGGCCACGTGCAGCACGTTCACCAACAGGACGAAGATCCAGGTACCGAGCGACGGGTTGGCGGTGATGTCGCCGCCGGGCGCGAACCCGACGACGACCGGCAGCGCGAGGAAGAAGTAGAGCGAGCTGAGCACCAGGTGACGGCCGCCCGGCAGCATCGCAGCCCGCGCGGAGCGCCGGATGGTCTCCATCACCGGTCGGCCCTCGCGGATCGCCGCGGTCGGGGCGAAGCCGAGGAAGAACAGGCCGGCGACGAGCGCCGACACGAAGCCGAGGAATCCGATCCCCGGTCCGAGCACCGGGAAGATCAGGTTGCCCGCGACGATCAGGCTGAACGAGGCCACCTGCACGACCAGGACGGTCGGGAGCGCCTGCATCCCGCGAAGCACGCCGACGCGCGAGACCCGACCGTCCTCCAGCGCCTCGAGGACCAGCCCCGAGAGCACCGAGTAGACGAGCGTGCGGACGCCGATGGACACGCCGAGGTAAGCGAGGAACGCCGGCCCGATCCCGTACAGGCTCGCGCCGGTGCCGAGGTCGAAGTAGGTGGAGATCGGCGGCATCGCGAGGACGTCGACCAGCCGACTCGGAGTCCCTTCGAAGCCGATCGCCACCAGCACGAGCCAGGTCCCGACGACGAGCACGCACGAGAGCACGACGAGCGCCGGCTGCGACGCCACGGCGACGAGTCCCCGTCCGAGCGAGCGGCCGATCGGCGGCAGCGCCGACGCCCCGCCCCCGAACAACGCGCTCCCGAACAACCCGGAGCGCCTCGGGGCGCGCTCCTCGGGGTCCGCCACGGCCGTCCGCCGGGTGCTCGGCGGGGGCGCGGGTGCGGTCCGGCGCTTTCGCTTGCGCCCGCTCACGCGTCTTCCTCCTCGGTCTCGTCCGGGTCCGGATCGACGTCGTCCCCTGCCGGGAGCGCCCCGCCGAAGCGGCGACGGGCGAGCACGCCGGGGACGAGCACCACCGCGAGCACGATCGCCGTCGCCACCCCGAACCGGCCGAGGGTGAGACCGGGCTCGAGCTCCGTCGGCGAGGCCTCGTCCAGCAGCGTCCCGCCGGGGTCGTGCTCGTACGCGATCAACCCGGCCTCGCGGCCCCCCTTCACGGCGACCACCACGTCGAGGGAGAGCGCGATCGTTCCCACCAGCCCCGGGGTCGCCCGGCTCTGCCAGACGAGGTGCCCCGATCCGGCGTCGAGGGCGACGAGCCGTCCGTCGTTGAGGCCCACCAGCACCGTCTCGCCGGAGACCACGGGCGAGCTCCGCAACACGATCTCGTTCAGCTGAAAGCTCCAGTCTCGCCCGCCGTCCTCCGCGTCCAGCCGGTACACGCCGCCGCCGAGATCGGCGAGGACGACGCTGCCGGTCGGCAGCGCCGGCGACGTGACCGGCGAGAAGATGTTCAGGGCGAGCGAGTCCCACAGCTCCTCGCCGCCCGCTCCGTCCAGCGCGCGGGCGAACCGGTCGGCGAACCCGACGACGATCCTCCCGTCGACGGCCGCCGGGACCGACACCGCCGAGGATCCGATCGGCGGCGCGTACGCCGGCCAGAGGGGCTCGCCGCTCACGGCGTCGTACACGGTCACGGTCACCGTGGCCTCGTCGATATCCCGCGCGATCGCGATCACGCGACCCTCGGACACGGCGACCGGCTGGTCCACCATCGCCCCGGCGTCGACCGCCCACCGCACCGCGCCGTCCGTCAGGGCGACGGCGGAGATGGTGCCGGCCTGGTCGCCAACGAAGGCAGCGTCTCCCTCGACGGTGACCCCGGTCCGGGACGTCGCACCGAGCGGGACTCGCCACCGTTCCCGTTGGTCGCCGAGCCGGATCGCGACGAGCTCGGATCCCGGCGCGGGCTCGTCCCCGCCCGTGAAGGTCGGGGATGCCGTCGGTGAAGTGGTGGCCGTCGGTGACGTGGTGGCCGTCGGTGACGGCGACGAGCCGGCGGCGTCCGCGTCCGGCCCGTCGAGATACAGCAGCAGCTCCGGCCGGTCACCAGCGCCGGGCACGACCGCGGGCATCGAGAGCGGACCACCGGACCGTGGCACCTCCCACGCGACGTCCCCCGACGCGAGGTCGATGGCGTAGACGGCGCGCTCGCCGACGGCAAACGCCAGGCCCCCGAGGATCACGGCCCCCGAGAGCGCCGCGCCCTCCGGCGCGGGAACGCTCCAGCGGACGCGGTACGGGGGTTCCGGACCGCCCTCCAGCGTTCCCCGATGTTCGGGGCCGCCCTGGAACTGCGGCCAGTCCGGCGACTCCGGCACCTCCGCGACCGCCGGCGGGGCGATCGTCAACAGGAGCGCGATCTCGACCGCGAGCACGGCGGCGAGTCGGCGGAGCGCGGTCGAAGACAGCGGGAGCCTTCCTGGTCCGGGAGCGCCGCACATCCTATCCGGCGTCACCCGGAGCAGCGGCCTCCTCGATCCGAGCTCGAACCTTCCTACCCGGTCTGCAGCGGCGCCAGGCGGATGAAGTCGGACACGCTCACCGGGCCCAGGAACTCCAGCGGATCGAGATAGGTCCCATCGAGCCGGACGCCGAAGTGCAGGTGCGCCGGGCTCGACCCCGGGTGACCAAGGCCCGTCCGCGCGATCGGCGAGCCGCGGGCGATCACGTCCCCTCGTCGGACGAGGATCGCCGAGAGCCACGAGTACGTGCTGGTGAGCCCGGCGCCGTGGTCGAGTGTCACGAACAGCTGTCCGCCGACGGGCCCCGCGAAGGACACCGCCCCGCTTTCGGGTGCCACGACGACCGTGCCGACGGACGCCGCGATGTCGATGCCTCGATGCCCCGAGCCGAACGGCGTCTCGGGCGGCTCGAACGCCCCGATCACTGGCCCCAGGACGGGCCAGGCCCACGTCCCCGATCCGGGCGCGGCCGTCGGCCGGCCGACGTCGGTCGCGGAGAGTCCGGGCGACGCCTGCAGGGCGACGCCCACCAGCAGGGGGAGGATCGCTCGCAGCATCGGCACGGCGGCCTCCTCGAGTTCGGTGCCGCCGACGCTAGCGAGTGGAACGGGTGCGCGCCGTGACGCAGTTCACGGTCTCGTCGCCGAGCGCCGCTACTCGGTCTCGACGAACTGGAGCCGGAGCTGCCCCACCGCCTTGGTGTGGATCTGGCAGACGCGCGACTCGGTGACGCCCAGGATGTCGCCGATCTCGGCGAGGGTGAGCCCCTCGAAGTAGTAGAGCGTGACGACGATCTTCTCGCGCTCGGACAGCGAGTTGATCGCCGCGGCCAGCAGGCCCCGGGTCTCCTGCCCCTCGAGTCCCGTCGTCGGGTCGACGCTTCGATCGGCGAGCGTGTCCAGCAGCGAGACCTGCTCGCCGCGATCCGTCCCGACCGAGAGCAGCTCGTCGAGGGCGAGCAC
>JBOGVL010000320.1:0-3549 GCA_050692535.1 Actinomycetota bacterium
GGTGTAGTTGGCGACGAAGACGAAGGGCCGCGGGGCCGGCGCCCGCGCGGCCCCCCGGACGTCGGTCCGCCAGCGACTCGCCCCCTGGGCCCGCGACGCCCTCGGGATCGGGCTGGTGGTCCTCGGCCTGCTCGCGATCCTGGGCCTCTGGTTCGAGTCCGCCGGGCCGGTCGGACGGGGGATCGACTGGGTGGCGCACGGAGCGTTCGGCGTCGCCGCCGCGGCGTTTCCGGTGATCGCCGTGTACTGGGGCGTCCTGCTGCTGCGCGGCACGGCCGAGGACGACCGGATGCGGATGTTCATCGGGTTCGCGATCGCGCTGGTGGGCGTCCTCGCCCTGCTCTCGCTGGGTCGGGGAAACCCCAGGCCGTTCGGCGGCTTCGCCCGCGTCGGCGACGCCGCGGGCGTCGTCGGCGCCCTGGCGTCGTGGCCGCTCGGCAAGCTCGTCTCGGGGATCGGCGTGGCGATCGTCTGGGGCGGGGCGGTCTTGCTCGGCCTGCTGGTCTTCAGCGGCACGTCGCTGTCGTCGGTGATCGACCGGGCTCGGGACCTGCTGATCCGGGACCTCGAGGACGAGGAAGTAGAGGAAGAGCGTCTCGAGGAGCCGTCCCCTCGGCGTCGCGTCGTTCACGTGCCCGAGGACGTTCCCGTCGCGGAGCTGCTCGACGAACCGTCGGTGGACGGGGCAGAGGAGGAGCCCGAGCTCGAGCCGATCGAGATCCCCGAACTGGCCAGGTCCAAGCCGTCGGGCGGCCGATACCTCCCGCCGCCGCTCGAGCTGCTCCGCACGTCGCCGGCGTCGGCCGGCACGGACCGCGACGAGGAGCACACGATGGAGGCGCTCGAGCGGACCTTCCACACCTTCGGGGTCCCCGCGCACGTCGTGGCGGCCCACCGCGGGCCGACCGTGACGCTCTTCGAGGTCGAGGTCGAGGCCGGGACCAAGGTGAACAAGGTGCTGGCGCTCGGCGACGACATCGCATACGCGCTCGCGACGCCCGACGTCCGGATCATCGCGCCCATCCCCGGCAAGTCCGCCATCGGGGTGGAGGTGCCCAACAAGGTCCGCGACTTCGTGATGCTCGGCGACATCCTCCGCTCCCGAGCCGCCGTCGACGATCGGAACCCGCTCTCGGTCGCGCTGGGCAAGGACGTCCACGGGCGGGCGCAGCTCGTGGACCTCACCAAGATGCCGCACGTGCTGATCGCCGGGGCCACCGGCGCCGGCAAGTCGAGCCTGATCAACTCCTTCATCACGTCGGTGCTGATGCGGACGTCGCCCGACGACGTGAAGCTCGTGCTGGTCGATCCCAAGCGCGTGGAGCTGACGCACTTCGCCGATCTCCCGCATCTCCTGGTGCCGGTCATCGTGCACCCGAAGCGCGCCGCCGAGGCGCTCGCCTGGGTGGTCCGCGAGATGGAGCAGCGGTACGAGCTCCTCGCGATGGTCGGCGTCCGGGATCTGGACGGGTACCGCGCCGGCCTCGCGGAGCACACGCTCCGAATCCCGCCGGGCCAGGAGGACCGCGTCGTCGACGTGCCCTACCTGCTGGTGGTGATCGACGAGCTCGCCGACCTGATGATGGTCGCGCCGCGCGACGTGGAGGACGCGATCTGCCGGATCGCACAGATGGCGCGAGCCGTGGGCATCCACCTCGTCGTCGCCACGCAGCGTCCGAGCGTCGACGTGGTCACGGGCCTGATCAAGGCGAACATTCCCAGCCGGATCGCGCTCATGACGTCCAGCCAGGCCGACAGCCGCGTCATCCTCGACATGAACGGGGCGGAGAAGCTCGTCGGGCACGGCGACCTCCTGTTCGCGCCCTCGTCCGCCTCCAAGCCCGCCCGTCTGCAGGCGGCCTGGGTCACCGAGAAAGAGATCCAGCAGGTCTCCGAGTGGATCCGGGCGCAGCGCCCCGCCGAGTACGCGATCAGCGTCGAGGGTCTCGGCCGGCCTCCCGGCGAGGATGCGGGCGACCACGGGCTCGGGGGCGACGACGACCTGTTGGAGCAGGCCGCCGACCTCGTCGTCCGGTCGCAGCTCGGCTCCACCAGCATGCTGCAGCGCAAGCTCAAGGTTGGCTTCGCGCGGGCCGGGCGGTTGATGGACCTGCTCGAGGATCGCGGCATCGTCGGGCCCTCGCAGGGTTCGAAGGCCCGGGACGTCCTGATCACCCCCGAGGAGTGGGAGGAGTCCCGGGCGGCGAGGTCCGCCTAAGCGTCAGTCGGCGAGCAGGCCGAGGTCGACGCCGGCGAGCAGCAAGACGAACGCGACGACGCCCGCCAGGAGCACGAGGCCGATCACCGCGTCGAAGCGCTTCCGGCTCACGCTCAGAACCCCGGGAACTCGACGTTGGTGAAGAACCAGAGCGAGCTGGTCAGCCACGCCACGGTGAGCCCGGTGAAGACCGCACCGCCGAGCACCGGGAGGGCCCACGAAGGCATGCGACGGGTGCGGACGACGAGCACCTTCGCGGTGAGCGCGCCGAAGAAGAAGCAGCCGGCCATCCCGTGGACGAGCGTGCGGGTTCCGGCGTCGGCGTGGAAGCCCAGCGACCACAGGCAGTGGTAGGCCACCGGGATCGTGAGCAGGAAGGCGAGCGTTCCCGACGCGCGGTGCGCGCGCGGGAGCCACGGGGGTCCGAACCCGCTCCCGAGCTTGCCGAGCACCTTGCGCCCCGAGACCACCTGGAACGACGCGAGCGCGAGGGCCGCGGTCGCGAACCACACCTTGAGGTTGATCGACGAGGTGAAGAACAGGCCGACGAGGGCGTCTCCCGTCGGGTCGTGCACGCTCCCGTACGCGCCGAGCGCGAGCGCGACGGCGGCGCCGACCGCCAGGTATGCGAGGAGACGCCCGGAGTTCCTCGCCCGCCCGCCGGCAACCGTCGTCGCCAGGATCCCGCTCCTCGTCGCCGCGACGGGCGTGATGGTAGCCCGCCGCCGGCCGGCGGTCGAGCGACCGGCCGGTCAGGCCCGTTCGATGTGAATCTTCAGCTCTCGCAGGCTCTCGGCGCTCTCGGGCGGGTCGATCTCGACGCCCCACGGCTCCACGCTCTCGCGCCAGTAGGCGAAGATCCGCAGCGGCGACCAGCCGCGCTCCAGCGCGTTCTGGTGGTTGCGGATGAGCTCGCCGGCCGACCACCCGCCGTCCGGATGCGGAACGACGCCGCCCCTGGCCCCGTCCTCGGATACCCAGATCGCGCCGACGACCCCGAGGCTCGCGCCCTCCCGTGCCCCGCGGACGAGTAGGAATCGCACTTGCCCCTCGGTCCGCAGCAGCTCGGCGTCCACCCGCCCGGCGGCCGCGAACGGTGAGCGGCTCCACACGGTCGACATCTCGGCGCCCATCCCGGCCTCCCTTTGTTCCGACGGCGTTGCACGCCCGTCTCTTGCTTTCGGCGCGCGAGGGCGCCGGGTGAAGGGGATTGGCCACAGGAGGGCCGCCGACGATTCCGGGATACCCGTGACCCGATGGGAGGGAACCGGACCGCGACGCTAGAGCGTGGACAACAGCTCGTTCAGCAGCAGGAGGTTCTCGGCCTGGAG
>JBOGVL010000321.1:0-3539 GCA_050692535.1 Actinomycetota bacterium
GTCCGGGGCGGCTCGGGCTCGCCGACCTCCTGCAGGTCCTCCTCATCGCCGAGGAGCGCCGCGATCTGGACCTCCTCGGTGTCGGGCTGAACCGAGCCGGACCCGGGCTCGACCTCCACCTCTTCCCGGACCGACTCGGCGAAGTGGTCGGCGGCGGCCTCCACGGCATCGAGGTCGGGCGCGGGCTCGTCGACCCCGGGCCGGCCCTCCTCGATGAGCTCGGCCACGGCGGACTCCTCCTCCGTCCCCTCGGGTCCGGGGAGGTCGACGTAGGCGTTGGGCGGCTGTGTGAACGCCTCCTCGCTGATGGCGCCCCGGTCCTCGAGCTCCTCCTCGGCCTCGGACTCGAAGAGGAACGACGTCACGCCGTCGTCCTCCTCGGCGTCATCGCCCGACGGCGACCGGACCGTGATCGGCGGCTCCGCCGGCTCCTCGAACAGATCCTCCTGTCCGGGGGTCGGGCCGGTAGGCTCGGGCTCCGCGCCCGGCTCGCCCTCGCCCTCGGGCCCGGGCTCCGCGGGATCGCTTGGAGGGGCCCGCCGTGCCGGCTCCTTCGTCTCGGGCCAGTCGACGTCCTGGATGGGCGCGAAGAACTTGTCGAGGTCCTCGAACAGGTCCTCGCCGCCGTCGGTGCGCCCCTCGCCCTCCGCCACTAGATCTCCTTGAGCTCGGCTTCCTTGTGCGCCACCACATCGTCGACGTCGGCGACGTGCTTATCGGTGAGCTTCTGGAGCTCCTTCTCCGAGCGGACCAGATCATCTTCCGAGATGGCGCCCTCGCGCTCAAGCTTCTCGAGCTCCTCCTTCGAGTGCCGTCGGATGTTCCGAACGGCAACCCGTGCCTCCTCGCCGCGATGGTGCACCTGCTTGATGAGGTCCTTCCGCCGCTCCTCCGTGAGGGGCGGGAAGTTCAGGCGGATGACGTTGCCGTCGTTGCTCGGCGTGATGCCGAGGTCGCTCGACTGGATCGCCTTCTCCATGGAGGAGATGGCGTTCTTGTCGTACGGCTGGACGATCAGGGTGCGGGGCTCGGGGACGCTGAATCCGGCGAGCTGCTGGATCGGCACGTGGGTGCCGTAGTAGTCGACCACGATTCGGCTGAGCGACGCCGGCGTGGCACGACCCGTCCGCACCCCCGCGAGCTCGTCCTTCAGGACGCCGATGGCCTTGTCCATCTTCTCGGCGGCCCCCTTCAGCGCCGACTCGACGGTCAACGGACACCACCATGGACGAGCGTCCCGATCGGCTCGCCCGAGACCGCCCGCCGGATGTTCCCGCTCTGGCGGAAGTCGAACACGATGATCGGGAGCTTGTTCTCCATGCACAGGCTGATCGCCGTGGCGTCCATCACCTGATATCCCTCGCGGAGCACGTCCAGGTACTCGATCGACTCGAATCGCTGGGCACTCGGATCGATGTGCGGATCCGCCGTGTAGACGCCGTCGACCTTCGTCCCCTTCAGGACCGCCTGCGCGCCGAGCTCGAGCGCCCGCTGCGCGGCCGTCGTGTCGGTCGAGAAGTACGGGGCCCCGATGCCGGCCGCGAAGATCACGACCCGGCCCTTCTCCAGGTGACGGATCGCCCGGAGCGGGATGTAGGGCTCGGCGATCTGCGCCATGTGGATCGCGGTCTGCACCCGCGTCGGGACGTGGACCTTCTCGAGGGCATCCTGGAGCGCCAGCGCGTTCATGACGGTGGCGAGCATCCCCATGTAGTCCGCGCGCGAGCGCTCGATGTCGGGCGCCTGGCGGCCGCGGAAGATGTTGCCCCCACCGACGACCACGGCGCACTGGACACCGATGTCGACCACGTCGGCGAGCTCGGCGGCCAGCAGGCCGGTCGCGGCCGTCGAGATCCCGTAGCCGGCCTCGGCCGGCGCGAAGGCGTCCCCGGAGAGCTTCAGGAGCACCCGGTGATACAGCGGCCGGTCCGCCGCCTGGGTGTGGTCGCCCTCCGGCATGCCCGTACCCTACTCGGTCTCCTCGCCGAGCCTGAACCGCACGAAGCGCCGGACGGCCACCTTCTCGCCCACCAAAGCGGAGACCTCGTCGAGGAGCTGCTGGATCGTCTTCGAGTCCTCTTTCACGAACCGCTGGTCGAGGAGGACCGTCTCCTCGTAGAAGGCCTTCATCTTGCCCTCGACGATGTTGGGGATCACGTTCTCGGGCTTGCCCAGCTCCCTGGCCTGCGCCTCGTAGATCAGGCGCTCGCGGTCGGCGACGTCCTTGGGGACCTCCTCGCGCGTCACGTACCGGGGCGCGACCGGGCTGGCCACGTGCAGCGCGAGATCCTTCGCGAGCTGCTTGAAGTCGTCCGTGTTGGCGACGAAGTCCGTCTCGCAGTTGACCTCGACGAGCGACCCAACCGTGTTGTTGAAGTGGATGTAGGCCTCGATCCGGCCCTGGTTGGCGGAGCGGTCGGCGCGCTTGGACACCGACGCCTGGCCCCGCTCGCGCAGGAGGATCGCGGCCTTCTCGAGGTCCCCGTCCGAGTCCTGGAGGGCGCGTTTGCAGTCCATCATGCCGGCCTGGGTCATGTCGCGGAGCTTCTTGACGAGCCCCGCCGGGATGTCGGCCATCACGCACCCTCCCCGCCGGTGGGCGCCCCGCCCTCCGCTTCGGAGGGAGCCTGCGAGGGAGCCGGATCGGGAGCAGGCGAGGGAGCCGGATCGGGTTCCGGCTCGATCTCCGGACCGGTCGCGCGGGTCACGATGGCCTCGCGTCCGATCTGCCGGCCCTCGGCGAGGGCATCGGCGATGATCCTCGTCACGAGCGAGACGGAGCGGATGGCGTCGTCGTTGCCCGGGATGACGAAGTCGACCTCGTCGGGATCGCAGTTGGTGTCGACGATCGCGATCACCGGCATGCCGAGCTTGCGCGCCTCGTTCACCGCGATGTGCTCCTTCTTCGTGTCGATCACGAAGATCGCGTCGGGCAGCCGGTCGAGGCTCTGCATGCCGCCCAGGTTGCGCTCGAGCTTCTCGCGCTCGTGGCGCAGGCGGATCGCCTCCTTCTTGGGGAGGTAGTCGAACGCGCCCGTACGCTCCATCTCGCGAAGCTCACGCAGCCGGATCAGCCGGCGCGACACGGTCTGGAAGTTGGTGAGCATCCCGCCGAGCCAGCGCGTCGTGACCGACGGCATGCCGATGCGCTCGGCGTTCTCGACGATGATGTCCTGGGCCTGCTTCTTCGTGCCGACGAACAGCACGATGCCGTTGCGTCGGCCGAGATCGCGGACGAACGCGTAGGCCTCCTCGAGCCCGGTCAGGGTCTTCTCGAGGTCGATGATGTAGATGCCCGAGCGTTCCCCGTACAGGTACCGCCCCATCTTCGGGTTCCAACGCCTGGTCTGGTGCCCGAAGTGGACGCCTGCCTCGAGGAGCTCGCGCCTGGTGACGACGGGCACGGTGCGCCTCCTTCCGGTTGTGACCTCCGCGCGGCTCCTCCCGATCGCGGCCCGGTGGACCCGGGACCCCGCGGCTCGGTCCCCGCGCGTGTGAGCTCGGCGCCTCGCGGCGCCGGCGATCGAGCAGTCTAGCAG
>JBOGVL010000322.1:0-3492 GCA_050692535.1 Actinomycetota bacterium
CGTCCAGGCTCGCGGCGATCGCCTCCAGCCGATGCGCGGGATCGTCGAGCGCGACCCACAGCACCCTCGCACGGCGCGCCGAGGGGAACGCGCCGAGCTCGGTGACGCGCGCCTCGAACGCCGGGTGCCGCGCGGCCACCTCCCCCGTAGTCCGGGTCACGTGGCCGACCAGGCGCGGCCAGGTGGATCCCAGGAACTTCAGCGTGACGTGTTGATTCTGGGCCGGGACCCATCGAGCCTTCGGATGCCGCTCCCGGATCGGCGCCACCACCTCGCGCACCAGCTCGCGGACGTCCTCCGGTGGGTCGGTCGCCACGAACAGGCGGAGCGGCCTGGCCTGCGGGCGCGAGCCTCGGTCCCGGGCCATCAGTGGACGACGCGCTCGCTCTCCGGCAGCGGCCGGCCCTGGAGGTGCCGGCGCACGAGGTCGAGGGCCGCCTGCTCGGACCACCGGACGACCATCGCCCGGTCGCCGGGCGCCCGGACCCGCCGTTGGTGTGCGCGGTCACCCGTGTCCAGCGCGACCCACACGGTCCCCGGTGGCGCGCCGTCGTGCGGCTCCGGTCCCGCCGCGCCGGTGGTGGCGAGCGCGACGCCGGCCCCGAACACCGCGCGGGCCCCCGACGCCATCTCGGCGGCGCATTCGCGGCTGACCGGACCCGGACCCTCGAGCGTCGCCTCGGACACGCCGAGGATCTTCCGCTTCGATTCCGGCCGGTAGACGACCGCCGACCCGAGCAGGTAGTCCGAAGCGCCGGGAGACCGCGCGAGGCGCGCCGAGAGCGACCCGCCGGTGAGCGACTCCGCGCACGCGATCGTGAGCCCGGCGGCGCGAAGCAACCGCCCGACCACGTCCTCGAGCTCCTCGTCCGAGGTCGAGGTCACGAAGTCCCCGATGCGCGACGCCACCGTCTCGACCACGGGGGCCAGCAACGCTCCGGCCTCCTCCGGCGTGGCGGCCTTCGCGGTCAGCCGGATCCGGACCTCGCCGCCGCCGGCCAGATAGGCGACGGTCGGGTTCGTGGATCCGTGGAAGAGATCGTCGAGGAGCTCGGCGACGCGCGACTCGGCGATGCCGACGCATCGCACCAGCCTCGACACGAGCGTGGCCGGCCCCGCCGCCGCGGCGAGCTCCGGCAGGACCGTCCCCTCCATCATCTCCCGCATCTCGGCGGGGACGCCGGGCAGCGCGTACAGGCGGCGGCCGTCGACTTCGAGGGCCAGCCCGGGGGCCGTCCCGCGGTCGGGGAGGATCGGGCGCGCGCCGGCCGGGACGTCGGCCTGGACGAGGTTCGAGGACGGCATCTCGCGCCCCGCGCGGGAGAACTTCTCCCGGATCAGGTCCTCCAGCTCCGGGCGGCGCCCCAGCTCGACGCCGGCGACGATCGCGAGCGCCTCGCGAGTGATGTCGTCCTGGGTCGGCCCCAACCCACCGGTCACGATCACCGCGTCGGCGCGCGCCATCGCCAGACGGACCGCCGCGACGATGCGTTCGACGTTGTCCCCGACGACCTGGTGGTGGAGCACGTCGACGCCGATCGCGGCGAGCCGTTCGCCGATCCACTGGGCGTTCGTGTTCGCGATCTGGCCGAGGATGATCTCCGTGCCGACGCCGACGACCTCCGCCCTCACGGGGAGGGCGTCGCCGACCCGAAGCGGTAGGTGCCCTGCCACGGCTGCTCTGGCGCGCCGGGGAAGCCCTCGTCGACCCCGTTCACGGTCACCTTCGCCGTACCGCCCTCGGACAGGCGGACGGTGATGGACGTGTCACCGTTGAAGGAGCGCCCCTCGCCGACCTCCAGCGTGAAGGTCCGTGGCTCCCCGCCGTCCGCGACGACCGTGACGTCGACGGGCTGCCGAGCGAGGACGGCGACGGTGATCGATCGGCCGGTGGTGACGACGACCGGCGGCGCCTCCGACGGGAGCACCGCCGGGGCGGGCGCCGGCTGCCGGGCCGACAGCACCCCGAACGCGGCGGCGAGCACCAGGATCGTTGCCGCCACCATCACTAGGAGCCGGTGGTTGTCCCGACGGCGTCGCGCCCCGACGACGGGCTCGGGCTGGAGCGGCAGGGTGACGGTGTCGGGCTCGACCGCCTCGGGACGCGACGCCGCATACGCGGCCACCACCTTGTCCGGGGACAGTCGCAGGTAGGACGCGTACGTCCGCAGGCATCCGCGCACATGGACGTCCCCCAGCAGGCGGTCGAACTCGTCTCCTTCGATCGCCTCCAGAAACTCGCGGCGAATCCGCGTGTCGCGCGCTGCCTCCTCGACGTCGACCCCGCGGGACTCGCGCACGCGTCGCAGCGCCCCGCCCACGGCCAACGTCGTCTCCGGCATGGAGCCAATCCTAGCCAAACGCCCTGCTACGCTCCGGCCGTGGACGAGGGTTTCGTCACGGTGGTCGTGGAGATCCCGAAGGGCTCGCGGAACAAGTACGAGATGGATCCGCAGACGGGCCACCTGGTCCTGGACCGGATGCTCTTCACCTCCATGATGTATCCCGCCGATTACGGGTTCATCGAGGGCACGCTGGGTGGCGACGGGGACACGCTCGACGCCCTCGTCTTCGTCGGCGAACCCACGTTCCCGGGGTGCCGGATCGGGGCGCGGCCGGTCGGCCTGTTCCGGATGACCGACGAGAAGGGCCCGGACGAGAAGATCCTCTGCGTGCCGCTCCGCGATCCGATGTGGTCGCACATCCGGGACCTCGAGGACCTGAACCCCCATCTGCTCAACGAGATCGAGCACTTCTTCCAGGTGTACAAGGAGCTCGAGGACAAGAAGGTGGACACGGGCGGGTTCGGCGGCCGCGCGGAGGCGCTCGACGTCATCGCTGCCGCCCGGGCCGCCGCCGACCGCTGACGTCCAGACCGTTGGGTGCACGGACGCCGCCTTCGAGGTTCGGGATGCCGACCGCTCCGGCGAGGGCTCATCGACCTAGGCCGGAGGGCCGATGCACGCGACGTGAACCGTGGATATGGTCCACACCCTATGGACTGGGCCACGCAGGGAATGCCGGCGCCGTGATCACCGATCGGCTCCAGCTCGGCCTGCGCTCACCCTTCTCGTTCGTCCGGCTGCCCACCTCGCTCGAGCTCGAGTCGGAGGGCCGCGTCCGCTACCTCCTCGTGAACGGGAAGCAGGACGACGGCCTGTGGGGCCCGGTCGGTGCCCTGTGGCTCTCCGCGGACGAAGAGCGGGGCGGGTTCCTCGTCCATCCGTGGGCGTTGTGGGAGGGCAGCGAGTTCATCCGCGGCTACCGTTCGGCCGGGCAACGAGGCTGGACGCCCGCCACGATCTTCTCCTACTGGCAGCGCGAGGTCTGGCGAGGCACCTACGCGGCCGAGGACGAGCTCCAGGCCGAGAACCTCCTGCTGCTGAACGAGCTGTTGTCCACGCTCTAGCGTCGCGGTCCGGTTCCCTCCCATCGGGTCACGGGTATCCCGGAATCGTCGGCGGCCCTCCTGTGGCCAATCCCCCTTCACCC
>JBOGVL010000323.1:0-3451 GCA_050692535.1 Actinomycetota bacterium
GGCCCCTCTCAGGGCCACCTCAACACCCGTCCATACCGTCGCCACCGACGGATGCAAGAGCACCGAAGAGAAGGAGGTACGAAGCGATGACACCGATGACCGGCAAGCTCCTGGCCGTCGCTCTGGCCACCGTTCTCGTGGTCGGCGGCGTCGTTGCGATCGCCGACCTGGTGTCGGCGGACGACCGCGCCGACGACGCGGCGCCGATCGAGGTCCGAAAGGACGACACCGACGCCGACGCGGAGCTGGTCGAAGACGACGACGAGGGGGATGGGGACGGCACCCGCGGCGACGACGGCACCGACGGCGGCCAGAACACTGGCGACCGCGACAACACCCCGGGTGACGACGGCACCGACGGCGGATTCAACACCGGCGACGGCGACGACACCCAGGACGACGATGGCACCGGCGGCGGCGACGCCACCCGCGGTGACGACGGAACAGGTGGCGGCGACAACACCCCCGTGCCGGTCGCCCCGGCCCCCGCGGCGGCACCCGCACCGGCGCCCGCCCCCGCCCCCTACGGGGACGACGGCGGGTACTCGGACGACGGCGGATACTCGGACGGCTGATCCGAGGGCGACCCCGGGGAGCTCCTCCCCGGGGTCGCCTCCGCCCGCCTCCTGAGAAAAGTCTTATCTCGCTCTCAGTCCCCTCTCAGGCCCCGGGCCGATCGTGGGGCGAATGACCGCCCAGCGGCTCGTGATCATCGCCGCCGTGATCGCCGCGCTCGCCGCGCTCGTGGCGCTGCCCGAGCTGCTCGCGTCCGAGGACGGGGATCCCGTCCCGCCGATCGAGATCGAGCGCGCCGACCCGAATCCTCGCGGGAAGCCCGACCGGGACGAGCGGGACGCCGGGCGGCGACGCGACGGGGGCCGTGGAGACGTCGATCCCGCCGAGGAGGACACCGAGCCCGCGCCCGCGCCGGCGCCTTCGGCGCCGCCTTCACCGGGTCCGTCGCCGTCGCCCGGCCCGTCGCCGGCGCCCGAACCCCCGCCTCCTCCACCACCCCCTCCTCCTCCTCCTCCGGCAGATGACGACGATGATGCCGACGACGACGACGATGATGCCGACTTCGGCGACGATGATGGGGGCGACGATTGAGCACGCCGACCGTAGAGAAGCCTCGCCTCGCGTCGCGGATGCGCGCGATGCGCAGCGTCCGCGTCCGGATCCTGGCGTCGTATGTGATCCTGCTCGCCGCGGCGAGCCTCGTTTCGGTGTTCGCCGCCCGCCAGGTGCTGCTCGTGCGACTCGACGACCGCATCCAGGACGACCTCGCGCAGGAGGTTCGCGAGTTCCGCACCCTCGCGGTCCAGGGAACCGACCCGGCGACGGGGCGCCCGTTCGGCGACGACGTCGACCGCATCTTCCGGGTCTTCCTCAGCCGCAACGTCCCCGGGGAGGGTGAGGAGCTGATTGCGGTCCCGCGCCGCGGACAACCCCGCTACGAAACCACAGAGCGCGCCGAGTACGTGATCGATGAGCCCTACATCTCGCGCTGGCGGCGGCTTGAGACCGACGAGCGCGGCGAGATCGACACCCCCGCAGGACCGGCGGAGTACATAGCCGTCCCGGTGAAGGTGAACGGCCGCTCGCTCGGCGCCTTCGTCGTCGCGATCTTTACCCAAGGGGAGCGCGAAGAGGTCACCGAGGTGGTCCGGATCGTGGCCGCTGTCTCCGGCGGAGTCCTGCTCCTCGCGACCGTGATCGCGTTCCTGACCGCGGGCCGCGTGCTCGCTCCGCTCCGAGGCCTGCGCGACGCCGCCCGCTCGATCACCGCGACCGACCTTTCGCAGAGGATCGACGTCGACGGAGGCGACGAGATCGCCGAGCTGGGCCAAACCTTCAACGACATGCTCGACCGGCTCGACTCGGCGTTCGCGAGCCAGCGCGAGTTCGTCCGCGACGCGGGCCACGAGCTGCGCACCCCGATCACGGTCATCCGAGGGCACCTGGAGCTCCTCGCCCGCGGCGAGGACGATCCGCGCGAGCGCGCCGAGACGATCGCGCTCGTCACCGACGAGCTCGATCGCATGAGCCGGTTCGTGGACGACCTCCTGCTGCTCGCGCGGGCGGAGCGCCCCGACTTCCTCGAGTACGAGACGGTCGACGTCGAGGAGCTGAGTCGGGAGCTGCTCGCCAAGGCCACGGGCCTCGGCGAGCGCGAGTGGACGCTCGAGAGAGCCGGCCGTGGGATCATCGTCGGCGATCGCCAGCGCCTCACCCAGGCGGTGATGAACCTCGCCGACAACGCGGTGCGCCACACGGAGGAGGGCGGCGAGATCACCCTCGGGAGCTCGGTGAACGCGCGCGAGGCGCGCTTCTGGGTCCGCGATTCGGGACCGGGGGTCGACCCGGCGGAGCGCGAGGCGATCTTCGAGCGCCTCTCGCGCGGTCAGAGCGCGTCGGGCAGGTACGAGGGCACCGGGCTCGGGCTCGCGATCGTGCGCGCGATCGCCGAGGCGCACGGCGGCCGCGTCGAGCTCACGAGCGACCCCGGCGCCGGGGCGCTGTTCGCGGTCGTCGTCCCGGTCGATCCACAGCCCACGGAGGTGATCGAGTGAGCCGGATCCTGATCGTGGAGGACGAGGCGCGGCTGGCGAGCTTTCTCGAGAAGGGACTGCGAGCCAACGGCTACGCGACCAAGGTCGCCCCCGACGGCGAGTCGGCCCGGCGACTCGCCGACGAGCGCGAGTTCGACCTCGTCGTGCTCGACCTCGGACTGCCGGACATCGACGGGCTGACAGTCCTGCGCGAGCTTCGCGACCGCGACATTCGGTTGCCGGTGATCATCCTCACGGCCCGGGATGACCTCGCCGACAAGGTCGAGGGCCTCGACGCGGGCGGGGACGACTACGTCACCAAGCCGTTCGGGCTCGAGGAGCTGCTGGCGCGAATCCGCGTCCGGCTCCGCACCGACGCCGCGCGCGAGCCGACCGTGCTGGAGGCGGGACCCGTGGCGCTGGACCTGCGAACACGCCGCGCGACGGTCGAGAACCGGACAGTGGAGCTCACTGCCCGCGAGTTCACGATGCTCGAGACCCTGATGCGCCATCGCGACCAGGTCCTGAGCCGCGAGCAGCTCCTCTCCCACGTGTGGGGCTACGACTACGACCCGGGGTCGAACGTGGTCGAGGTGTACGTCGGCTACCTGCGACGGAAGCTCGGCGAGGGCGTGATCGAGACCGCGCGCGGGATGGGCTACCGCCTGCGCTCCTAGAGCACCGCGTCGCGGATCGCGGCCGCGGTGACCGTTGCCGCGATCGTGCCGATCGCGATCGAGGTGAAGCGGTCTGTGACCACGGCGCCGCCCGACGCGAGGCAGAACGCGACGTCGCCGTCGGCGTCCGAGAACACGGGGTCCACGGCACGGGCGACGCCGCCGCTCGCCATCCGCGCCGCGCGCGAGCACGCGGGCTTGTCGAGCGCAGCGTCGGTCATCACG
>JBOGVL010000324.1:0-3450 GCA_050692535.1 Actinomycetota bacterium
GTCGAAGCGAGAAGGGGCTCCAGAGCATCTAGGTGGTTGTGGAGCGCTCGGATACGGCGGTGGTGACCGGGGCCTGGTCACGAAGGTCCGACGAGCTGGCCGACCTGTACGAGCGCTGCGTCGGCCCGGCGGTGGGCCTCGCCCGACTCCTGACCGCCGACTCACACGCCGCAGAGGACATCGCCCACGAGGCGTTCGTTCGGGCGGCCGGGCGGCTGGGCGGGCTGCGCGAACCGACGGCGTTCGATGCTTACCTGCACCGGACGGTCGTGAATCTCTGCCGCGCGAGGGGTCGCCGGATCCTGATCGAGCGCTCGTACCTCCGCCGGTTCGTCGCGAGGGAATCGACTCCGGAGGCCGTACCCGGCGAGCGAGATCTGCTCTGGGCTGCGGTTTGCTCGTTGCCGTATCGGCAACGAGCCGCAGTGGTGCTCCGCTATTACGAGGACCTCTCCGAAGAGCAGACCGCGGCGGTCCTTCGCTGTTCCCCTCGCGCGGTGAACGCCCTCGTTTCACGCGCGATGGCCGCGCTCCGCGGTCGTCTTGAACGGGAGGAAGCCGATGACGTCTGACCTCGAGATCAGGGTCCGAGCGACGCTCGAGCAGCACGCGCGCCCGGCGGCCCTCCGCCGGATGCCGCCGGAGACCGTCCGCCGGGTTCGGATCCGTCGAGCGGGCGCAGTCCTCTGCGTCGCGATCGCGATCTCGGCGGCCCTCGCCGGCGTGGTGACGCTCGCGCAGGTCGCGCCGGGGACCGGGCGGCGTCCGGCCTCCGTCGTCACCGTCGCGATCCCGAGTCCCCCCGAACCGGGGACCACATATGTGACGCCGGCGCCCTTCTCCGACCTCGAAGCCGGGGAATGGCCCCAGGCGGTCGAGGGGGGTGTTGAGGTGCCGTACATCGACCGGGAGGTGGGCGAGGACCTCGACAAGCACGTGCTGCGGTCAGGACACGTGGAGACGACCGTCTGGAGCGTCACGGCGTTCCTGTCGGACGGAGATCCGTGCGCGGAGCTCTTCCTTGGGGAGACGGGTGACTACGGCGGGTTTCGCGTCTGCGGGCGCGACGGTGCCCACTCGGAACTGCTGGTGGGCGGTGCGAGCTTCGGGGCGGGGCCGGTGACCGCGTACCTGGGGATCACCGCTCCGAACGTCGACCGGGTCGTCCTCCGCCTCAGCGGCGGCTCGTCGCGACGGGTGGATCTGGTGGACGGACCTCGCGGGATCGATGCTGGCTTCTTCGTGGTGTTCGTCCCCAACGAGGTCGACGGCGAGATCGTCGTCCAAACGGGGGTGCGGGAGGTCGGGGCCGAATCCCTTTGCGTCGGACCGCCCGCCTCCGTAGAGTCGGTGGCGGCCTGCGGGAGCGGACTCGTCTGGGCGGCGTCGGCCGTGGGGTCGGACCCCCACTGAGCGGCCCACCCTCCCGGCGCCACCCTTCCCACAGATCGCCTCTCCGGGCGGCTGCTCGTTGACGGCGTTTCCGCAGGACAACTACCATCCCTGAGCCGCGCGGGCGGTTCCGCGCCCGGCGAAATCCACGAACGGCGGGTGTGCGTGCTGCGCGGCGGGAGGAGTTGGTTCGGATCGAGACGACGAGCGACACGAAGGCCGCGCCCGAGCGCGACCTGACGCCGGAGGAGCTGCGCGAGGCGATCGAGACCTCGCTGCGCGACTTCAAGGAAGGGGACATCGTCGACGGCGAGGTCGTGAAGATCGACCGCGACGAGGTCCTGCTGGACATCGGCTACAAGTCCGAGGGGGTCATCCCCGCCAAAGAGCTGTCGATCCGCCACGACGTCGACCCCAACGAGGTCGTGAAGACGGGCGATCACGTCGAGGCCCTGGTCCTTCAAAAAGAGGACAAGGAGGGCCGCCTGATCCTGTCCAAGAAGCGCGCGCAGTACGAGCGCGCCTGGGGCCGGATCGAGGAGGTCATGCAGTCCGGTGGCACCATCAAGGGCCCAGTGATCGAGGTCGTCAAGGGCGGCCTGATCCTGGACATCGGCCTTCGAGGGTTCCTTCCCGCGTCCCTCGTCGACCTGCGGCGCGTCCGCGACCTCCACCCGTTCGTGGGAACCGAGCTCGAGGCCAAGATCATCGAGCTCGACCGCAACCGGAACAACGTCGTGCTCAGCCGCCGCGCCTTCCTGGAGGAGTCGCAGAGCGAGGGCCGGAAGAAGTTCCTGGAGTCGCTGCAGAAGGGCGAGCGACGCAAGGGCACGGTCTCCTCCATCGTGAACTTCGGCGCCTTCGTCGACCTCGGCGGCGTCGACGGACTCGTGCACGTCTCGGAGCTCTCGTGGAAGCACGTGGACCACCCGAGCGAGGTCGTGGCGGTCGGGCAGGAGGTCGAGGTCGAGGTGCTCGACGTCGATCTCGAGCGCGAGCGCGTCTCGCTCAGCCTCAAGGCGACCCAGGAGGACCCCTGGAAGGAGTTCGAGCGCAAGTACTCGGCCGGCGAGATCATCGACGGTCAGGTCACCAAGCTCGTCCCGTTCGGCGCCTTCGTCCGCGTCGCCCAGGGCATCGAGGGCCTGGTCCACATCTCCGAGATCAGCGACCAGCACATCGACACCCCGGAGTCCGTCCTGTCCGTTGGGGACCAGGTCCGCGTCAAGGTCATCGAGGTCGACGTCCCCCGACGCCGCATCAGCCTGAGCATGCGTCAGGTCGGCGGCGCCCTCCCCACCCCCAAAGAGACCGAGATCGAAGAGGAAGCAGCCCCCGAGCCGGCGGCAGCGCCCGAGACCGCGCAGCCAGCCGAGGTGGCGGCAGCGGAAGAGACCCCGGTGGACTTGGCGCCGGAGGCCGAGGTCGTCGCAGCCGCGCAGGGAGCGACCGCGGAAGCCGCCGGGGGCTCTCCGACGCCCGAGACCGCACCGAGCACGGACGACACCGGAGGAGCCTCCCCCGGCGGAGCCGCGGTCGCGACCGACGAGACCGCATCCACGGAGCCCTCGACCCCCGAGGAGCCCGCGGAGGAGCCTGACGACATCAGCCTCGAGGCCATCCTCGAGGACCTGAAACGGCGCGAGGGCCGTTCGGAGTAGCTCGGTGCTCCTCGTCGGCCTCACCGGCGGGATCGGCTCCGGCAAGTCGACCGTCTCGCGCCTCCTCGAGAAGCACGGAGCGGTCGTCTTCGACGCCGACGCGCTGGCCCGCGCGGCCGTGGAGCCGGGCACGCCGGGTCACGACGCCGTCGTGGCGCGCTTCGGCGCGAACGTCCTCGCGCCCGGCGGCGAGCTGGACCGGGAGGCGCTGGCCAGCATCGTGTTCGCGGACCCGGCGGCACGTCGCGACCTGGAGGCGATCGTCCACCCGGAGGTCCGCCGCCTGTTCGCCGAGGGATGCGAGGAGCACCGCGACACGGACCGGGTGGTCGTCTTCAGCGCACCGCTCCTCGTCGAGACCGGCATGCACACGGCGTTCGAGGTGCTGGTCGTGGTG
>JBOGVL010000325.1:0-3447 GCA_050692535.1 Actinomycetota bacterium
GCCCACGGGATCACGGAGGTCGGCACGCCTGCTTGACACCGGCGCGGGTCGGCCCCTACCGTTGCAGGTGCAATTCCGACTCCGGGAGTGGGGAATCGTGATCAGGACCCGCACCGCTGGGCAGGTGGGAGCGATGATCCCCGCGCGCCTGGGCTGTTGCCGGCCGGCCACGGCTGCCCGATCGGGCGGCGAGGTACGCGTGCGGCGCTAGGCACACTTCCCAGGGAGCACCACCCGAGGAGCCGCACCTGCGGCTCCTTTCTCTTTTCGGAGATCGAACATGACGGGCACACCGACGACACCCAGGAAGCGCGGCGAGGGACAGTGGGCGCTCGGGTATTTCGAGCCGCTCAACCCGGCCGAGCGCACCAAGCGAGACGACGACGGCCTGCACGTGCGCGCCCGGATCGAGTCGACGTACTCCAAACAGGGGTTCCGCTCGATCGACAAGGCCGACCTGCGGAGCCGCCTTCGGTGGTGGGGCCTGTACACGCAGCGGCGGCAGGGCATCTCGGGCGGCGCGACCGCGGCGGCGGAACCGCACGAGCTCGAGGACGAGTTCTTCATGCTGCGGATCCGGATCCCGGGCGGGCAGCTCTCCGCGCAGCAGCTGCGCGCGGTCGCGTGGTGCTCCGAACGCTTCGGCCGCGACGTCGCCGACGTGACCGACCGACAGAACGTGCAGCTGCATTGGATCCGGATCGAGGACGTGCCGCGGATCTGGGAGGCCCTCGAGTCCACCGGCCTCTCGACGCAGGAGGCCTGCGGCGACACCCCGCGCGTGATGATCGGCTGCCCCCTCGCCGGCGTCGACGCCGAGGAGATCCTCGACGCCACGTCGGCCCTGCTCGAGACCGAACGGCGGCACGTCGGCGACCCGCGCTTCTCGAACCTGCCCCGCAAGTACAAGACCTCGATGAGCGGCTGCCGCCAGCAGTGCGCGCAGCACGAGGTCAACGACGTCGCGTTCGTCGGCGTCGAACACCCCAGCCTCGGCGCGGGGTTCGACCTGTGGGTGGGCGGCGGGCTCTCGACCAATCCGCACGTCGGCAAGCGCCTGGGGGCGTTCGTCGAGCCCGAGCTGGTGCCGGAGGTCTGGGCGGCCGTGACCGGGACGTTCCGCGACTACGGGTATCGCCGCGCCCGCAACCACGCCCGTCTCAAGTTCCTCGTGGCCGACAAGGGGCCGGAGTGGTTCCGCGAGGTCATGGAGAAGGAGTACCTCGGCTTCTCACTCCCGGACGGGGACCCACCGCCGGCCTCGTCGGACGCCAACCGGGACCACGTCGGTGTGTTCCCGCAGAAGGACGGACGCTCCTACGTCGGCTTTGCGCCGAGGGCGGGCCGGATCCCCGGGCATCAGATGCGGAAGGTCGCGGACCTCGCGGACCGGCTCGGCGACGGACGGGTCCGGACGACCACCCAGCAGAAGATGGTGATCCTCGGCGTCGAGGCGGCACGGGTCGACGACCTCGTCGCCGCGCTCGAGGACGAGGACCTGTCCGTTCGACCGAGCCCGTTCCGCAAGGGCCTCATGGCGTGCACCGGGATCGAGTTCTGCAAGCTGGCGCTCTCCGAGACCAAGGGCCGCGCGATCTGGCTCGCCCACGAGCTCGAGGAGCGCCTTCCGGGCTTCGACGAGGACGTGCGGATCCACGTGAACGGTTGCCCCAATTCGTGCGCGCGGTTCCAGCTGGCCGACATCGGGCTCCTCGGCGCGATCCAGCCGCGGCCGGACGGCGCGCGCTCGGAGTCGTTCCTCGTCCACCTGGGGGGAGGGCTCGGCGACGGCGGGGCATTCGCCCGAAAGGTGCGCGGCGTTCGTGTGTTCGCCGAGGACTCGGCCGACTACGTCGAGACCTTGCTCACGCGCTACGGGCACCGCAAGAACGGTCACGAGAGCTTCGGCGCCTTCGTGCGATCGCTCTCGGATCAGCAGCTCGCCGAGTTCGCGAGGTGGGACCGATGAGCGAGCCGACGCCGCGCGTGCAGCCGTTCTTCTGCCCATACTGCGGCGAGCAGGACCTCCGGCCGACCTCGGCCGCGGGCTGGCACTGCCGCGTCTGCGACCGGCGGTTCGAGCTGAGCTTCCTCGGCCTCGGGGAGGTGGCGCCGTGAGCGAGCGCGAGCCGATCCACGAGCCGACCGTCGCCTACGTGGACGAGGAGACCCAGTGGGTCCACGAGGTCGCCGAGCGCTTCGAGCACGCGAGCGCACAGGAGCTCCTGACGTGGGCGCTCGAGTCGTTCCATCCCCGGATGGCGATCAGCGCGGCCGGCGGCGTCGACGGGATGGCGATCATCGACATGGCGTGGCGCATCAACCCGGACGTGCGCGTGTTCACGCTGGACACCGGGCGCCTCCCGGCCGAGACCTACACGCTGTTCGAGGAGGTGCGCGAGCGATACGGGATCGAGGTCGAGTTCGAATTCCCCGACCGGCTCCAGGTCGAGCGCCTCGTGAAGCAGGACGGACCCAACCTGATGTACAAGAGCGTGGACCTGCGCCTCGCGTGCTGCGAGGTCCGAAAGGTCGAGCCGCTCAAGCGCAAGCTCGCGACGCTCGACGCGTGGGTCTCGGGGCTGCGGCGCGAGCAGTGGAAGAGCCGCCGGAACATCGCCAAGGTCGAGGTCGACCGCGACCACGGCGGCATCGTCAAGCTGAACCCGCTCGCCGACTGGACGCTCGACGGCGTGTGGACGTACGTGCGCGAGCACGAGGTCCCGTACCACGAGCTGTTCGACCACGGCTACACCTCGATCGGGTGCGCCCCTTGCACCCGCGCCGTTCTCCCCGGGGAGCACGAGCGAGCGGGGCGCTGGTGGTGGGAGTCCGAGACCGACAAGGAGTGCGGGATCCACTGCTCGGTCGGGCTGCTCGGGACCAAGAGCGACGCCGAGCGGGCCGAGGTGTCGTGACCATGGCGTTCGCCTACCCCGTCCTGCTGGAGCTCCGCGGCCGGCGCGCGGTCGTGATCGGGACGCTCGCGCTCGCCGAGCGAAAGGACGCCGCGCTGCGGGACGCCGGCGCCGACGTCGAGGTGCTCGCCAACCGCCGCTGGCGCCCGGAGGACCTGGACGGCGCCTTCCTCTGCGTCGCGTCGAGCGACGACGCGTCCGAGCGCGACGCCATCGCTCGCGCGGCGAGAGAGCGCGGCGTCCTCGTCAACGTCATGGACGACGTGCCCAACTGCGACTTCGCCGCGCCGGCGGTCGTGCGCCGGGGCGACCTCCTCATCGCGATCGGGACCGGCGGGCGCTCGCCCGCGCTGGCGCGGAAGGTCCGCCGGGACCTGGAGGACCGCTACGGCGAGGAGTGGGCCGACGTGCTCGAGATCGTCGGGGAGGTGCGGGCCGAGACCGTCCCGGCGTTGCCCGACCTCGTCGCTCGCGCCCGTCGGTGGCGGCGCGCGCTCGACCTCGACGAGGCGGCGGCCCTCGTGCGAGC
>JBOGVL010000326.1:0-3402 GCA_050692535.1 Actinomycetota bacterium
CGCCCGGACGTACCTGGCGGTCGACCACCCGCCGGACCTGCTGGTCGGGGTCCTGATCGGGGTGACGGTCCCCATCGTGGCGTTCCGGTGGATCACCCCCAACGACGTGTTCCCGGTCACGTACGGGCGAGGGAAGACCGCGCACCTCGACGTGACGGGTCGCCGGGGCGAGGCGATCGTCAAGGCCGCCCAGGACCAGCTCGGCGTCAAGGTCGTCGAGGTCAAACCCGTCGGGCTCGCGGGGTCCGGCGGTTCGACGCCGCTGCGCCTGACGCTCGAGGACGAGGCGGGCGACCTGCGTCGCTACGCGTTCGCCAAGCTCTACGCGAAGAACCACGTCCGGGCGGACCGCTGGTACAAGCTCGGCCGACAGATCCTGTACGGCGCCCTCGAGGACGAGACGCCGTTCGGGACCGTCCGGCGCTTCGTCGAGTACGAGGACTACACGTTGCGGCTCATGACCGACGACGGGCTGCCGACGCCGCACTCCTACGGCGTCGTCGAGATCACGCCGGAGCGCGAGTACATGATCGTGATGGACTTCTTCGACGGCGCCGTGGAGCTCGGCGACGCGAAGGTTGACGAGGACCTGATCGATCAAGGGATGCGGCTCGTCCGCCGCCTGTGGGAGTCCGGGCTCGCACATCGCGATGTGAAGCCGGCGAACCTGATGGTCCGGGACGGGAAGCTGCTGCTGATCGATGTCTTCTTCGTCCAGGTCCGTCCGTCGCCGTGGCGCCAGGCGGTCGACCTCGCCAACATGATGCTGGTGCTCGCGCTCGGCTCCGACGCGGAGACCGTCTACCGGATCGCGCTCCGGTACTTCACGCCCGAGGAGATCGCGGAGGCCTTCGCGGCCACGCGCGGTGTCGCGAGCCCGACGCAGGTCCGGGTCATGATGAAACGCGATGGGCGCGACCTCCTCGCCGAGTTCCGCCGGCTCGCCCCCCACCGCGACCCCGTCCGGATCCAGAGGTGGAGCTTCCGACGGCTGGCGCTCACGTTGTGGGTGGTCTTCCTCGGCCTGCTCCTGGTCGGGCTCCTGATCAGCAACTGGGCGGTGTTCGCGTGAGGCGACGGACGGCGAGGATCTGCCTCGTCCTCGCCGTGGGGATCCTCGGGACCGCCTGCGGCGTCGACGAGGCGCGGATGGACTGCGGCGAGAACGACGACCTGTCGGCGTTCATCCTGGCCGCGCAGGCCGTGCCGTCGGCCTCGTTGATCCCGTGCATCGACTCGCTGCCCACGGGCTGGGACCTCCAGGGGTCCGAGACCGTCGATGGAGCGTTCAGCTTCTGGCTGGCCTCCGACCGCGCGGGGATGCAGGCGGTTCGCGTGGAGCTCGTCGCGAGCTGCGACGTCGCGACCGCCGTCGAGGTGACCCCGAGCGCCGACGAGGCCGGGACGAGGAGGTTCGAGGAGCCGCTCTCGCTCACCCCCACGTTCTCGGCGGACCGCTTCTACACCTTCCCGGGCGGATGCGTGCGGGTGCAGTACCGGTTCGCGACCAGCGACTCCACGCTGGTCCTCCAGGCCGACCAGGCCTTCTCGTTCCGTCCCCGGGAGGCGATCGTCGATCGGCTGGCGGACCTCGGACTGCTGCTCTGCGGCGCCGGCGCCCCCGAGTGCCCCGGAGGCGACTGAGCCCGGTGCTCACGAACCACCGCCGGGCCCTCTGGTACACGCTCGGCCTCTTCGTCGCGATGGTGCTCGTGTTCGCCGGCGTGGGACGGCATCCGGTCGGGGACGCGCCGCAGACGACCGTCCCGTTCATCGGCGACTGGGACCTGTCCGTCTACCACTGGTCGGACGACGTCCGGAACGATCCGCTGACGGCGATCGCGCGCGTGCTGAACCTCGTCGGGGGCGGCGTGGTGACGATCCCGCTTCGGCTGGCCGTCGCCGCGTGGCTGGCGTTCCGGAGGCGCTGGCGTGCGTTCGCAACGTGGGTCATCACGTGGGCGGTCGCCGAGATCCTCCTGTCGGCAGCAAAGGTGTACTTCCATCGCGGGCGGCCTCTGGACGCGCTCGTCGACACGGTCGGCTTCGCCTTCCCCTCGGGGCATGCGGTCGCGGGCGCCGCGACCGCGGTGGCCCTGGTGCTCGTCCTGATGGAGCCGGGGCCGGCGAGACGTCGCTGGGAGTGGGCGGCCGCCGCCTTCGCGTTCGTCATGGCCTCGTCGCGGGTCTACCTCCGTGCGCACTGGCTCTCGGACGTCCTGGCCGGCGTGCTGCTCGGAACCGGGGTCGCCGTCGGCGTGGCCGCGATCGTGACCGAGGTCCGCCACCGGATCCTCGGTCCGTCGCATCCCGCCGAGCGGGCCGCGGCCCCGGACTGATCGGCGGACGGGCGCCGGCGTTCAACCCGACCGGACGGGCTCCAGCTCGGCCGGCGCCGGCTCGCGCCGCCAGCTCGACTTCGCCCGCCAGATCAGGTACGTGAACCCGCCGATCGGGATCTGGATCCCGTACGTCAGCACGCGGAACAGCAGAACGGCCGCGACCACCTGCGGCTCGTTGCCGCCGGCCGCGACGAGCCCGCCGATGTACCCGAGCTCGACGAACCCGAGCCCGCCCGGCGTGATCGGGAGCGCCGTCAGCAGGCGCCCGAAGGCGAAGACGGCGAGCACCTGCAATGCGCTCACCTCCCGCTCCGAGATCCCCACGTCGCGAAGGCAGAGGAGCAGCACGAAATACAGAGCCAAGTGCGACAACACCGTCGTGAGCGTGAGCCAGAGCCACCGCCGCGCGACCAGTGTGATCGTCCGTTTCCGGAACGCCACGGCCTGCTCCCCCCAGTTGGTGATCGGGGGCTTGTGGAACACGCGCTTGACCGCGCTGGCCATCCGGCCGAGCCGATCGCCGATCCGGCGGGCGAACTCCTTGCTGCGAAGCGCGAGCGCGAACAACGCCACGGCCACCACGAGGATCACGAGGCCGATCAGCGCCGCCACGAGCAGCGCCGGGTTGGCCTGACCGGTGATCGCGAGGAGGGCCAGCGAAACGATCGGGAGGCCGAGCTTGAGGAAGATGTTCCAGATGCCGGTCACCCCGACGTAGAGCGTGATCGCCTGCGCGTTGAAGCCCCAGGAGAGGAGGATCGTGAACGTGAGTCCGACGGCGATCGCCCCGCCGGCGGGGAGGGTGTTGGCGACCGAGGTCGTGGTCTGGGTCACGACGGCGGCCTTCGGCAACGTCAGCCCCGGCAGCGCCGCCATGTTGGCGAGCCAGTACGTGACGAGGTTGAAGAGCGTCGCCGCGACCAGCGTGCCCATCTCGATCGGCGTGAGTTCCGTGATCGTCGCCCACACGGCGGAGTAGTCGGCGATCCGCGGGATCGCGTAGACGAAGATCCCCACGACGATCACGAGGGACACGAGGGCCTGGATCACCCGCTTGACG
>JBOGVL010000327.1:0-3341 GCA_050692535.1 Actinomycetota bacterium
GCCGTTCGGCGCCGCGTGCTCGGAGGTGCCCGCCAGCGGCGCCGGGAGCTTCGAGGGGATGATGACCGCGCCCGTGGTCGAGGCCGCGGCCGCGAGCCCGCTCCTGTCGTCGCTGGTGATGGACCTCGAGCTCGCCGGGCTGACGGACACCCTCAACTCGGCCGAGGGTCTCACGGTGTTCGCGCCGACCAACGACGCGTTCGCGGCGGCCGGCGAGGCCGACCCCGAGGGGATGGAGATGATGATGGAGGATCCCACGGGCGAGTTCGCGGGGCTCCTCTCGTACCACGTAGTCGAGGGACAGATCGCGCCCGACGATCTCTCGGGCGAGCACACCACGCTGCAGGGCACGACATTGACCGTCGAGGGCGGCGGCGAGGAGTTCACCGTCAACGGCAGCGCGATGGTCGTCTGCGGCGACATCCACACCGACAACGCGACCGTCTATGTGATCGACGAGGTCCTGCACCCGCCGGCATAGGCGCATCCCGGACACGGCGCGGGGCGGCGCTCCGCGCCGTGTCCGGCCCGTCCCGGCCGGTCTCGCATGCCGCTGGGTTACCTCGCGGACGGGTTCCGATATCCTGGGAGGCCGAGCGCCGGTAGCTCAATGGACAGAGCATCTGACTACGGATCAGAAGGTTGGGGGTTCGACTCCCTCCCGGCGCGCGACACGTCGACGTCGCGTGTTTCCGCAGGTAGGTAGCTCGCGTCGCCGGAACGATAGAGTCCTGCGGTGAACCGCCGCACGGTGCCCGAGCGATACGTGAGCCTGTGCTTGCGGGTGGGTGCACACATCGAGGACTTCGTCGATGCGTATATCGGCCCGGCCGCTCTGAAGGAGGAGGTCCTCGCCGAGGGACCGCTCGACCCGCTCGGCCTTCGTGACGAGGCGCTCGCTCTTCTCGAGGTCGCGCCCGGGGAGGGCCTGGAGGACGACCGCGTGCGATGGCTGCTCGGTCAGTTGCGCGGTCTCGAATGTGTCACGGCTCGTCTTGCCGGAGAGGCCATCACGTGGGCGGACGAGGTGGAACGCTGTTTCGGGATCCGACCGATGCGGGTGGACGAGGAGCTCTTCCGCGCCAGTCACCGGAAACTCGACGAAGCTCTCCCCGGCAGCGGTGACGTGGGCTCGCGCTACAACGCGTGGATCGATGCCGCCAATGTGCCGAAAGAGACGATTCCTCGAGCAATCGAGGCCCTCAGCGCCGCGCTTCGGCGTCGCACGGCCGAGATCGTCGAGCTCCCACCTGAAGAGCAGGTCGACTTCGAGACGATCACCGGAGAGCCATGGCAGGCGTTCAACTCGTACCGCGGCGATCTTCGCAGCGTCATTCAGGTGAACGACGACCTCCCGATCTCGGTCACCTCCCTCATCGACATCGTGGCGCACGAGGCATACCCCGGACATCACACCGAACGGGCCTGCAAGGAGAGGCTTCTCTACCGAGACCAGTCACGGCTCGAGATGTGCGTGATGATCGTCTCGGCGCCGGAGGCCGTCATCGCAGAGGGGATCGCGACCAACGCTCTGGAAGCGGCCCTCGAGAACGACGGTCTCGGAGCACTCCTGAAGGTTGCCGACGACCTCGGCTCCCCGGTCGACGCGGCGGTGGCCGAGGTCGTGCACATCGAGGAGTGGCGGCTGTTCGCGGCGGCCACGAATGCCGCTCGCATGCTGCATCAGGACGGAATCACACAGGGTGAGGCCGAGTCGTATCTGCAGGAATGGGCACTGTACTCGCCCGAGCGCGCCGCGAAGACCGTGTCTTTCCTCATGGATTCCGGGACGTATGTGACCGCCTACACCGACGGGAAACGTCTCTGCAGGTCGTTCATGGACCGTTCCCGCGATGGTTTCAGGAGATTGCTCACCGAGCAGCTGACCGTGTCGTCGCTGCTGGGTACCGGGACCTGATCGGGGACAGGTTCGGACGCTCAGTTCGGTGTCAGCTCTTCGAAGCGCTTCCACGTCCACGTCACTCGCTCGGGGACCTCTCGGTCGCCGACCTCACCGGGCATGGGTTCGTCGTCCTGGGCCATCCACAGGGTGTTGCACGCAGGGCAGCGCCATGGCGGAGGAAGCGTCGTTCCCGGTGGTTGGGGCGGGTCGCACTCGTGATCCGGCATCGTCGGGGGTCCTACCCGCTTGCGCGGTGCACCATGCCAAGGCCTCGTGCGTCAGGCAAGGAGGGGCGCGGAGAACGGGTACGGGCAGAGCACCCGGCACCCGTCGGCGGTGACGACCACCTGGTCGCCGAGCTTCACGCCGTCGCGCGAACCAACCTCCCCGGCGTAGAGCTCCACGACGAGCGCCATGTTCTCCTCGAGCACGGTCGCCGCGTTCGATTGGCGGTCCTGCGGGTGGCAGACGCTCGGGTTCTCCTCTTCCAGGCCGATCCCGTGGATCAGGCACTCATACCGCTGCGTCAGGAACCGCTCGGGGATCGGGGGAGCGAGCGCGGCCAGCTCGCCGCAGCTGATCCCGGGCCGGATCAAGGAGGTCATGCCTTCCAGCCAGTCGTGCGACGCGCGGTAGAGGTGGCGCTGTTCGGGGGTCGGATCCGCGTCGCCCACCGCGAACGTGCGCGAGACGCAGAAGAAGATGCCCTCGATCCCGACCGTGTCGGTATCGACGTACACGAGATCCCCGTTCTCCAATCGCCGGTCGGTGACCTCCGCCCGCCACGGGTTCGTGTTCGGCCCGCCGCAGACGGTGGTGGTTGCGAGATACTCGCCGCCGCCCCGGATCATCACGTCGGACAGGACCGCCGACAGCTCCCGCTCGCTCACGCCGGGGGCGATCGCCGCCTCGAACGCCGCGAGCATGCGCATCACCAGGATGGCATTCTGATCTAGGAGCACGAGCTCCTGCGGTGTCTTCACGCGGCGCGCCTCCTGCGTCACCGGCGCCGAGTCGCGGATCGTGACGTCGCGGCTCCTGAGCGCGAGGTACCCGGGTGTTCCGAGGCGGTCGACGTACACGACGTCACCGGTGCCGCCCAGCTCCCGGATCGCGGCCAGGGTCTCGTCGGCCCATACCGCCGCCTCCGCCTGCGGGTCGTCGAAGAACTCCCACGGATGCATCGGACGCACATCGGGGGTTCGAAGCGCCGAGCGGTGCATCGAGTTCGCGTGCTCGAACAGGATCGGTTCCCCTTCCTGTGGAACGAGAGCGCATCGCACGAACGTGCTCATCGCGTACACGGGCATCGCGGTGACCCCCGTCGCATAGCGCACGTTCGGCTCGTGGAAGAGGATGCAAACCTCGGCTCCGTGCCGGCGCATCGCGGCCTGCAGTCGAGCGAGCCGCTCCAGGCGCAGGCCTTCGACGTCGTGTC
>JBOGVL010000328.1:0-3341 GCA_050692535.1 Actinomycetota bacterium
GAACGGCGCAGCCCTCCCCCTCCAACGCCAGCAGGACGCGGTCCAGGCCCATCCCGAAGCCGACGCCCGGGGTCGGGTCGCCGCCGAGCACCTCGGCGAGGCCGTCGTATCGCCCGCCGCCGCAGACCGTCGACTGCTGGCCGGGCAGCGCGCCCGACACGAACTCGAACGCGGTCCGCGTGTAGTAGTCGAGCCCGCGAACGAGGCGCGAGTCGTGCTCGAACACGATGCCCGCGGCCTGAAGCCCGGCCCGCACCGCCGCGAAATGTTCGGCGCACGGTTCGCAGAGGTGGTCCGAGATCCGCGGGGCGGAGAGGACGAAGTCCTTCGCGCCGTCGACCTTGCAGTCGAGGATGCGCATGGGGTTCGTGGACAGGCGCGTCCGGCAGTCCTCGTCGAGCTCGTCGACGTGGGGCTCGAGGTGCGCGACCAGCCGCTCGCGGTACGCGGGCCGGCACACCTCGTCGCCGATCGAGTTCACGTGCAGCGCGAGATCGCGGAGGCCGCGCTCGCGCAGGTAGACCTCCCCGACCTCGACGACCTCCACGTCGGCCGCTGCCCCCGCGGCGCCGAGCACCTCGACCCCGAAGACGCGAAACTCCCGGAGCCTCCCGGCCTGTGGCCGGCCGTGCCGGTAGTTGGCGTTCACGTAGTAGCACTTGAACGGTGCGGGGAGCTCGTGCGCGTTCGCGAGGGAGGCCCGGACGACCGGCGCCGTGCTCTCCGGGCGGAGCGTGAGCGAGCGACCGCCCTTGTCCTCGAAGGTGTACATCTCCTTCGTCACGACGTCCGAGGTGCCGCCCGACGTCCGGGCGAACAGCTCGGTGTGCTCGAAGGCGGGGGTCTCGACGTAGCGGTAGCCGAACCGGCTCGCGACGGCGTGCGCCTCCTCGTAGAGCCCGAGCATCGCGTCGGAGCGCGGCGGCAGGAGATCGTCGGTGCCGCGGGGCGGCTGCAGCTCCACTACAGCTCCAGGAGGAACGGGTTGCGCTCGCGCTCGCGCCCGACGGTCGTCCGCGGGCCGTGGCCCGGGTAGACCTCGAGCGGGTCGGGGAGCTCGAGGAAGCGTCGGAGGCTGCGCTCCATGTCGGGCGGCGAGGAGTTCGGGAAGTCGCTGCGGCCGACCGTGCCGGAGAACACCAGGTCGCCCGAGAGCACCCAGCCGTCGGTTCGGTAGCAGACGCTCCCGGGGGTGTGCCCGGGCGTGTGGAGCACCTCGATGCGGAACCCCGCGAATGTCACCTCGTCGCCGTCCACCACGGTCCGCAGGTCCTTGACGGCGACGGGCGGGGCCGGGAACCCGCCACCCCAGGCCTCGGGATCCGTCAGCGCGAGGGCGTCGCCCTCGTGGATGTAGAGAGGAAGGTCGTCCCCGCAGAACTCGGCCGCGCTGCCGATGTGATCGAAGTGGCCGTGCGTGGCCATCACGGCGACCGGCCGCCGGCCCTCGGTCTCGAGCATCCGGTGCACCAGGCCGGGCGCGAACCCCGGGTCGACCACGACGGCGTCGTCGGTGCCCTCGCCCCCGATCAGCCAGCAGTTGGTCTCGAACGAGTTGTCGGAGAACACGTCCAGGTACATCGGGCGGAGAGTCTACCCACCGGGCCGAGCCCGGCCGCCGTCCTACCGTGCCGCGGCGTCGATCCAGAGTGTGACGGGGCCGTCGTTCACGAGCTCGACCTCCATGTGCTCGCGGAAGGCGCCCCGCCGCACGGTCGCTCCATGGCCCTCGAGCGCGCGGGCGAACGCCTCGACCCGGTCGGCCGCGATCTCCGGCGGAGCCGCTCCGTCCCACGACGGTCGCCGACCCCTCCGCACGTCGCCGTAGAGCGTGAACTGCGGCACCACGAGCACCTCGCCGCCGACGTCGGCCATCGAACGGTTCATCTTGCCGTCGTCGTCCTCGAACACCCGCAGGTTGACGACCTTCTGCGCGAGCCGGTCGTACTCCCCGAATCCGTCGTCCTTGCCGACCCCGACGAGCAGCAGGAGTCCCGGCCCGATCGAGGCGACGAGGTCGCCCCGGACCGTGACGGACGCTCGCGAGACCCGCTGCAGGAGGATGCGCAACTCAGCGAGGGACGACGCGGAACGCGTCGTAGACGTTCTCGACCTTCTTCGCCGCGGCGAGGATCCCCGCCAGGTGTGTGATGTCGGCGAGCTCGAACGTGAACCGCAGGGTCGTCGTCCGGTCGCGGCCGACGGCGGAGGTCGCCGACAGGATGTTCACGTGGTGGTCGGAGAGCACGGTCGCCACGTCCGAGAGCAGGCGGGTGCGATCGAGCGCCTCCACCTGGATCGCGACCACGAACGACGTGGGCTTGCCCGCGCGCCACGAGACATCGATGAGGCGCTCGGGCTCCGACGTGAGGGCGCGGGCGTTCGGGCAGTCGGTGCGGTGGACGCTCACGCCCTGCCCGCGCGTCACGAACCCCATGATCTCGTCGCCGGGGACGGGGGTGCAGCACCGGGCGAGCCGAACCCACACGTCGGCCGAGCCCGGGACGACGACACCGGAGGTGACGTCGTGCTCGAGGCGGACCGGGCGCGCGAGGGGGACCTCGGTGACGTCCTCCTCGGTCGTGCCCTGGATCGACCGGGTGAGACGCGCCACCACCGACTGCGGCGAGACGTGCCCCTCCCCCATCGCGACGTACAACGAATCCAGGCTGGGGAACTTCATCTCGTCCGCCAGCTGGCGGAGCGCCTCCTCCGTTGCGAGCCGCTTGAAGGGAAGGTTCTGCCGGCGCATCAGGCGCTGCAGCGCGTCCCGCCCCTGCTCGAGCGCGTCCTCTCGGCGCTCGCGGCTGAACCACTGGCGGATCTTGTTGCGCGCCCTCGGGGTCTTCACGAATCGGAGCCAGTCCTGCGACGGGCCTTCCCCATGGGCCTTGGAGGTCAGGATCTCGACCGTGTCGCCCGTCCGCAGCTCGTAGTCGAGGGGGACCAGCTTGCCGTTCACCTTCGCGCCGATCGTGCGGTGCCCGACCTCCGTGTGGATCGAGTAGCCGAAGTCCACGGGCGTCGCGCCGGCCGGAAGGTTCATCACGTCGCCCTTGGGCGTGAAACAGAAGACCTGGCCGCCGTAGAGGTCGATCTTCAGGCCCTCCATGAACTCGCGGGGGTCTGCCATGTCCCTCAGCCACTCGAGCATCTGGCCGAGCCACGCGAGGTCGGCGGCCTCCTTGCTTTTCTTGCCGTCGCGTCCTTCTTTGTACCGCCAGTGCGCCGCGATCCCGAACTCGGCCGTCCGGTGCATCTCCAGGGTCCGGAGCTGGACCTCGATCGGCCGCCCCTGAGGGCCGACGACCGTCGTGTGGAGCGACTGGTACATGTTGGAC
>JBOGVL010000329.1:0-3329 GCA_050692535.1 Actinomycetota bacterium
ACGACGAGCGGTGTGACGAGCGAGACGCCCTCGCCCCACCCGCGGACCAGCCGGGACAGGACCTCGAACGCGGATCCGATCGAGTCGGCGCGGAAGAACACCCAGCCCAGACAGACCACGTGGAACGTGACGACGCGGGCGCGGAGCCGCCGGCCCGGCGACGAGGGCTCGGCCGGCAGCCCCTGCTCGATCCGCCGCCGCCGCCGCCGCCGGCCGATCACCTGCCCGGCGCCGTGGAGGGCTCCCCAGGCGACGAAGGTCCACCCGGCGCCGTGCCAGAGGCCGCCGAGCAGCATCGTGATCATCACGTTGACGGCGGTGCGCACCTCGCCCCGCCGGCTCCCGCCGAGCGGTACGTAGAGGTAGTCGCGCAGCCACCGCGAGAGCGTCATGTGCCACCGCTGCCAGAAGTCGCGGAGGGACGTCGCCGAGTAGGGCCGGTCGAAGTTCTCCGGGAACTCGAACCCGAGCAGGAGCGCCGCCCCGATCGCGATGTCGCTGTACGCGCTGAAGTCCGTGTAGATCACGATGGCGTAGCCGTAGATGGCGAAGAGCGTGTCGATGGCGGAATACGCCTCCGGCGCGCCGAACACCGGGTCCACGATCTGCGTCGCGAGGAAGCTCGACACGACGATCTTCTTGAACAGGCCGCCGAGGATCAGGTACGCGGCGCGCGAGACGTCGATCGAGGTGGAGTCGCGTGCGCGACGGATCTGCGGCAGCAGCTCGTCGCCGCGGACGATCGGCCCGGCGACCAGGTGCGGGAAGAACGCGAGATAGACGAACACGTCGAGCCACGGCGCCGGCGTGATCTCCCACCGCGACACATCGACGACGTAGCTGATCGCCATGAACGTGTAGAAGCTGATCCCGATCGGCAGCACGACCTGCAGCAGCGGCATCGGCGCCGAGAGGCCGATCCCGTCGAAGGCGTTCGCGAGGCTCAACGCGAAGAAGCCGTAGTACTTGAACCACGCCAACGGGAGCAGGAGCGCGACCACCGCGACCGCGGTCCGCCGCCTCCGACTTCGGTCGTCGTCCTGGCGCTCGACCCACAACGCCCCGAGCTGGGCGATTGCGCTCACGAGCGCGAGGAGCCACACCAGCCGCCAGTCCCACCACGCGTAGAACGCGTAGCTGGCCGCGAGCATGAAGCCCTTCCACACGCGGCGGTGGGGGTTCAGCACCCAGTGCAGTGCGAACACCGCCGCGAAGAAGATCGCGAAGTCCGTGGTCGGAAACAGCATGTGTTGTCGTCCTGCGGGTCCGAGCGGTGACGTCACCGACTCAGACAGATGGAGCGGCCATGGGGTTTCTTCCAGGCGCTAGGCTAGCGGACCGTTATGGCCGGCGCTCCCGATCCGCTCGACTTCCTGGATCTCGACCGGCTCCTGTCGGACGAGGAGCGGGCGATCCGGGACGCGGTCCGGGGATTCGTGGCCGACCAGGTCCTGCCGGGGATCGGCGACTGGTTCGAGCGAGGCGAGTTCCCGCGCGAGGTCGCCAAGGGACTCGCCGATCTCGGCCTGTTGGGGATGCACCTCGAGGGGTACGGGTGCGCCGGGGCCAACGCGGTCTCGTACGGCCTCGCGTGCCTCGAGCTCGAGTACGGCGACAGCGGGTTCCGGTCGTTCGTCTCCGTGCAGGGCTCGCTCTGCATGTTCCCGATCCATCGCTACGGCAGCGAGGATCAGAAACGGCGCTGGCTGGCGCCGATGGCGCGAGGCGACGTCATCGGATGCTTCGGGCTCACCGAGCCCGACTTCGGATCCGACCCCGAGCGGCTTCGGACGTCGGCCGAGCGGGACGGCGACGGGTGGGTGCTGTCGGGCACGAAGATGTGGATCACCAACGGCGGGATCGCCGACCTCGCGGTCGTCTGGGCCAACACCGACGAGGGCCTGCGCGGGTTCCTGGTTCCGACGGACGTCGCCGGGTTCTCGACCCGCGACATCCACCGCAAGCTCTCGCTCCGGGCGTCGGTGACGTCGGAGCTGATCCTGGACGAGGTGCGTCTCCCCGCCGACGCCGAGCTCCCCGGCGTGGTCGGCATGAAGGGTCCGCTGTCGTGCCTCACCGAGGCGCGGTTCGGGATCGTGTGGGGTGCGATGGGCGCGGCCCGCGCGTGCTTCCGGAGCGCGCTCGAGCACTCGACGACCCGGGTCCAGTGGGGGAAGCCGATCGGCGGCTTCCAGCTGACGCAGCGCAAGCTCGCCGACATGGCCGTCGAGCTCAACAAGGGGACGCTGCTCGCGTTGCACCTCGGGCGGATGAAGGACGAGGGACGCCTGCTTCCGCAGCAGGTGAGCTTCGGCAAGCTCAACAACGTCCGCGAGGCGCTCGGGATCGCCCGCGAGGCGCGCGGGATCCTCGGCGCGAGCGGGATCACGCTCGAGTACCCGGTCATCCGGCACATGAACAACCTCGAGTCCGTCCTCACGTACGAGGGCACGAACGAGATCCACACCCTGATCCTCGGCGAGGCGCTCACCGGCCTGCGTGCCTTCGAGTAGCCCCCGCTTCGGTAGCCTGTCGGCCCGCGTTCCTTCGCACGGCAGGAGGCAGGGATGGCTCGAGAGTTCGACTGGGTGCTGTTCGAGAAGGCGGTCGAGATCACCGCGTCGGCGGTCCGTGGCTCCCTGGGTGGTGAGAAGAGCCAGGGTGCGAGCTTCGCCGGCGAGGTCTTCAAGGAGACGTTCGCGGCGCTGAAGGAGGCCGGGGCGGACCTGCCCGAGCGCGGGAAGGCGGGCTTCTAGTCACCGCCCCGCGGGCGATCGCGGGTCGTCGGGACGAGACCCGCCGGCGCGCCGTCGAGGAGGCCATGCGGTCGTGGTATCGGCCGCGACGGAGCGCGTATCCGTGGCGCGGGTCGCGCGATCCCTACGCGGTCCTCGTCTCCGAGGTCATGCTCCAGCAGACGCAGGCCGCCCGCGTCGCGCCCGCGTTCGAACGGTTCGTCTCGACGTTCCCGGGTGTGAGGTCGCTCGCCGTCGCGAGCCGGGCGGACGTCCTGCGCGCGTGGGACGGTCTCGGCTACAACCGGCGGGCGGTCGCGCTGTCCGAGGCGGCCCGGACGATCGAGCGCGATCACGGCGGCCGGGTCCCATCCGATCCACGGGTCCTGCGATCGCTGCCCGGCGTCGGCCCGTACACGGCGGACGCGGTCGCGTCGCTGGCCTTCGGCGCCCCCGTGCCGGCGCTCGATACCAACGTCCGGCGCGTGGTCGCTCGGGTACGCCTGGGTGTCGAGGCGCATCAGGTGACCGGCGGCCGCCTTCGGTCCGAGGCTGAGGACTGGCTCGATCGCGACGACCCCGGCGGGTGGAACC
>JBOGVL010000330.1:0-3318 GCA_050692535.1 Actinomycetota bacterium
ACGGACCTGGCCCTTGCGTGCTTCGACCTGTCCGACGCGATCTGCCTGGTGACGGGCCTGGACGTCGTCGGCGTGAAGCACCTGTCCAAGGCGCTCGAGACGCTGCTGACCATCGGGCTCCCCCGCGACCGGTTCCGCATCGTGCTGAACCGGGCCGACAGCAAGGTGGGCCTGGACGCGGGCGACGTCGAGCGCGTGATGAAGATCGAGGTCGACACGATGATCCCCTCGAGCCGGCTGGTGCCGACCTCGCTGAACAAGGGTCGCCCCGTCTACCTCGAGGAGCCCAACTCGGAGGTCTCGGTCAGCATCCGCCGGCTGGCCCAGCGGTTCACCGACGGGCCGGCGGTCGACGGCAACGGAAGCGCTTCGGAGGAGCAGGACCTGGAGCCGAGGCGGCGCCGGGGCCTGTTCCGCCGCACCTAGGGAGGGAATGCATGTCGCTCGCAGACCGACTCGCGAAGGCCCAGCAGCGGGACCGGATCGCCGATATCCGCATGCGGGTGCAGGAACGACTCGTGGAGGTCCTCGGCCCACGCCTGTACGACGCCTCCATGTCGGACAACGAGCTGGAGGGTCTGGTCCACCAGCGTCTGCGCGAGCTCCTGGACGAGGAGGAGCCCGGCCTTTCCGCGCAGGAGAAGCTCCTGATCGTCCGGCAGATCGGGGACAGCGTCCTCGGTCTCGGACCGCTCGAGCCGTTCGTGCGCGACCCCGAGGTCACGGAGATCATGGCGAACGGCTGGGACTCGATCTACGTCGAGCGCGCCGGCCGCCTCTACTGGACCGGCTCCAAGTTCCACGACGATGCGCAGCTGCGCCGGACGATCGACAAGATCGTCGGCAAGATCGGCCGCCGCATCGACGAGTCGTCGCCCTACTGCGACGCGCGCCTGCCGGACGGCTCGCGCGTCAATGCGATCATCCCGCCCCTCTCGGTCGACGGGCCGGCCCTCACGATCCGGAAGTTCTCGGCCGATCCGTACCAGGCGGAGGACCTCGTCGGGTTCGGCACGATGACCCGCCAGACCGTCGAGCTCCTCGAGGCCTGCGTCCGCGGCCGGATCAACATCCTCGTGTCGGGCGGAACCGGCGCCGGCAAGACGACGACGCTCAACGTGCTGTCGTCGTTCCTCCCGGACGACGAGCGCATCCTGACGATCGAGGACGCCGCGGAGCTCCGTCTCCAGCAGCCCCACGTCGTTCGCCTCGAGTACCGCCCGCCCAACATCGAGGGCCGCGGCGAGGTGACGATCCGCGATCTCGTCAAGAACTCGCTGCGCATGCGGCCCGACCGCATCGTGGTCGGCGAGGTCCGCGGCGGCGAGGCGCTGGACATGATGCAGGCGATGAACACGGGCCACGACGGCTCGATCAGCACGATCCACAGCAACTCGCCACGAGACGCGCTCGCCCGACTGGAGACGATGTGCATGATGTCCGGGATGGACCTGGGCGTCCGGGCGATCCGTGAGCAGGTGGCCTCGGCGCTCCAGTTGATCATCCACCAGTCCCGCATGAAGGACGGCAGTCGCCGGATCACGCACCTGACCGAGATCGTCGGCATGGAGGGCGACGTGATCACCCTTCAGGACCTGTTCCTGTTCGACTACGCCGCCGGGGTGGACGCCGACGGCAAGTTCCAGGGAACGCTCAAGTCGACGGGCCTGCGCCCGCACTTCATCGAGCGGCTGCAGGAGCGTGGGATCGCCGTGGCGCCCGAGGTCTTCGCGCCCGTCCCCGGGGGTCGCGCGGCGTGAGCAAGTTCTTCGGGTCCGACATCGCGCTGCTGTTGATCCTCGCGGCGAGCTTCCTGGCCGTCTTCTTCGTCACGACGTTCCTCATGGGCTCGCGCGCGCGGGCGCGCCGGGACAAGAAGCTCGCCCAGCGCCTGGGCGGCCGAACCCAGGCGACGCCGGAGGGCGACCCCGCAGCGACCTCGCAGTTCATGCCGGACGCGATCGCCCAGGCGGGGAACCGGTTCGCCGTCGCCACCGGGTTCAGCGTCCGACTCGACGACCGCCTCGAGCAGGCCGGCATGCCGATCGCCGCCGGCGAGTTCGTGGCGCTGACCGTCGTGAGCGCGCTCGTCGGTGCGGTGGTGGCCAGCATCTTCCTCCTGAACATCGTCTTCATCCTGATGATCGCCGGGCTCGCGGGCCTGATCCCGTATATGTGGCTCCTGCGATCGCAGCGGAAGCGTCGCAACCTGATGCTCGAGCAGCTCGCCGACACGATGTCGATCCTCGCGAGCTCGCTTCGCGCCGGCTACTCGTTCCTGCAGGCGCTCGACACGGTCTCGAAGGAGATCGGCGAGCCCTCGATGGGCGAGTTCCAACGGGTGGTCGCGGAGATCCGACTCGGCCGCCCGATCGAGGACGCGCTCATCGCGCTCGGCGAGCGGGTGGACAGCGACGACCTCCGGTGGGCGGTCATCGCCATCAACGTGCAGCGACAGGTCGGCGGCAACCTGGCCGAGGTGCTCGACATCGTCGCGAGCACGGTCCGGGAGCGCGCGTACATCCGCCGGCAGGTGCAAGTGCTCTCGGCCGAGGGTCGCATCTCCGTCGCCATCCTGGCCGCGATCCCGTTCGCGCTCCTGCTCTACATCTCGATCGTGAACTCCGAGTACATCAAGCCGCTCTTCACGACCACGCCCGGCCTCATCCTCCTGATCGGGGGCGGCGTCTTCGTGGGAATGGGGATCTTCATCATGTCCAGGATGATCAAGATCGATGTCTAGTCTCTGGCTCGCGCTGTCGCTCGTCGGTACGTTCCTCACGATCTTCCTGGTCGGCGTCATCGTCGACATGTTCATGCGGGAGAAGAACCGGCCGATGACGATCCTCCAGTCGCAGCTCGGCCCGGTCGAAGCGGTCGACCTGCGCCAGGAGGAGCTCAAGGGTTCGATGCTCGATCGCGTGTTCATGCCCGCCGCCAAGGGGATGGGTCGCGGGCTCATCCGGCTGACCCCGCTGGACCTGAACGCCCGGATCAACGAGCTGCTGGTGATGGCCGGCAACCCGCCCGGGTGGGACGCCGAGCGCGTGGTCGCCCTGAAGATCATCGGCGGCGTCGCCGGGGCCGTCCTCGGATCGATGCTCATGACGATGGTCCCGCTGCCGGCCCTGGTGAAGCTGCTGATGGTGGCGGTCTTCGTGCTCCTCGGCTACACGATCCCCAGCGCGCAGGTCCGCGCGATGGCCAACAAGCGCCAGAAGGGGATCCAGCGGCAGCTGTCGGACGTGATGGACCTGCTCACGATCAGCGTCGAGGCCGGGCTCGGCCTGGACGCCGCCGTCGCGCAGGTCGTGAAGA
>JBOGVL010000331.1:0-3314 GCA_050692535.1 Actinomycetota bacterium
GCGCGAACGCGCTGCCCACCTGGGCGGCCTCCTGGCCCTCGAAGGGCGGATAGACCGTCAGCTCGCCCTGCCGTTGGAGCGCCATGCACTCGCGATCGAGGCACCGGGTCGCGATCAGCAGGCGCAGGAGCTCGCAGAGCGCATCGTCCGAGAGGCCAACGTCGACGTCGGTGGTCGTCGAACCGTCGGGGGCGACCAGCTGTACGATCGAGGCGTCGTCGGCGGCGATGTCGGAGATGCTCACGGGCGCGACCTCGAGAACGGCGGGCGGTCGAGAGCATATACACTGCGCGCCGTGGTCCCCGCCGCCGAGCTGCGCGTCTACCAACCCCTCGACGCCTTTCCGGCCGAGGAGCAGGCGCAGTGGGAGCGGTACATCGTCGCGGGCGCCCCGCATCCGGCGAGGCCGAGGTACGCGGACATGGCGACGGCGGCCGGACTCGGCTTCCTGCACCCCACCGGCGAGGACGGTGCGTACGTCAAGGTCGTCGACGGCGTCTATTACGTCTGCCCCGAGCGCCTGCGGCTGCGCGTGCTCGCCGGGGTGCTCGCATTCCGAGAGGCAGCGCCCTTCGAGGGCGCCGAGGCGTTCGTCTCCGACGGCGAGGTCCGGCGCGTTCGCCGGCAGCTGCACCGGCTGCGCCGCCGCAGCCCCGGCCACGTCGCCGCGATCATGCAGAGTCCCTGGCACGTCCCCGTCCGGTGGTTCGTCCTGTTCGACGACGAGGAACGCCGCCTCCGCGAGGCGGACGGCCGACATCGACTCTCCTATCTCACCACGACGCGCCGGGCGTCCCGGCGCGCCGAGCGGGCCGTCCCGATCCTGCGGCAGACGGAGCTCGGACCCATCGCCGACCTCGTCGTGGAGCTCCACGGCTGGCTATCCGTGTTCGATCATCGGTCGCTGCTCGAGCTCGACTACGGCGGCCTCTGCGACCTGATGTCGTGGGACGAGATGGACGACGATCGCAGCGCGCGCGACGTCGCGGAGGCGCTGGGTGCGCTCTCGGTCGAGGAGTACACGAGGTCGGCGGAGCTGTACCAGTCGGCGCTCGCACGTTCGAACGAGCTCCGCAACCACGAGAGCACGAACTAGGTCGGCGAGTCCGGCCGCGGGGAGTGGCCAGGGGCAGAATCGAACTGCCGACACCGCGGTTTTCAGCCGCGTGCTCTGCCAACTGAGCTACCTGGCCCGGTTCTCGCGCGCCGTGCTCCCGGCGACGAGCCTTCCGGCTCGCCCCCGGCGACTCGCGTCGCGCGCCCGACGGGCTTCGATCCCGCGATCTCCGCCTTGACAGGGCGGTGAGGACGACCGGACTCCTCTACGGGCGCGTATTCGATTGTCCGTGCGTGCCCCCAACGGGATTCGAACCCGTGTCGCCGCCTTGAAAGGGCGAAATCCTAGGCCGCTAGACGATGGGGGCCCGGGCGCGCCGTGCTCGCCCCCGCCCCCGGCCCGGGGGCAGCCGACGCAGTATAGCGGGACCGTCGCGCCGTCCCGGAGCGCGTGGGAACGATGAACCGAGCGTCGTTCCGGCGCGAACGACTCAGGACATGCCGTCGGCCACCCGATAGATCATCGTGCGAGCGTTGCTGGAGTTCCTGGGGATCGTCACGCCGGATCGCGACCGGCGCGAACCCGTCGCGCTCCCGGCTTGGTCGCGACGGTTCCTCCCCGTCCTGGTCGCCGCGTTTGCCGCCGCCTCCACCCTCGCGTTCGCACTGGTCCGGTCCCTCATCGGCTGAGGGCCACGGCGGCCTCCCCCCCGGGGGGTCGGCGGGGACGCTTCGGAGCACATCCCCCGCGCGCAGGTCGACCCGCTCCGAGCACTCCAGGACGTGACGTGCCCGCCATCGTGGCGCGAGGAGGCGCCGGGGCCGAACCGTGCGCACGTCCACGACGCGCAGCCCGGCGTCGAGGCGGGCGACCAGGAGCGGGTGCCGCAGCCCGAACGTGTGGACCGAGGTCGTCCCGGGGAGCAGGAGGGCCTCATCGGGGCCGAGCCGCCCCCGGCCGATCACGCCGCGGAGGCGCTGACGGTGCGTCCGGGCGACCCGGCACCGGAGGCGGATGCCGCGGGGCCCGCGCAGCTCGAGGATCGACATGGGTCGACGCTACCGTCCGGCGGTGACGCGGATCGGCCGGGACGTTCAGGCAGACAGGATCGCCGTCGCCCGCCGGGCCCCGACGACGTTGCCCTTACGAAGGAACAGCTCCGCCGCCTCGTCCGCGACCGCCCCCGCCTCGTCGTGCCGGCCGGCCAGCCGCAGCACCTCCACCAGATCGAGGAGGGCCGTCGCCTGCGAGTCGGGGTCCTCCGCCTCGCGGATGAGCCGGACGGCCTCGCGAACCATGTCCTCGGCGTCGCCGAGCCGCCCGCGGCGCGCCAGGATCTTCCCCCGGACGCATCGCCACAGGAACTGGGAGGAGACGTCGTCCGGGGCCGAGATCTCCTCGCAGAGCTCCGCGTAGCGCTCCGCCTCGTCCAGCCGATCCTGTCGGTACAGGGCCTCCGCCAGGAACCCCGCGGTGGTCGAGAGGTAGTACCGCTCGCCCATGCGCTCGAGCGCGTCCAGATCGCCGCGGAGCTCCGACTCCGCGGCCGCCGCGTCGCCGGCGAGCATCTCGATCGGCCCCGAGGAGATCGAGGTGACGGCGGCGTGGAGGTTCCACCCGAGCTCCTCGAGCGATGCCCGGCTCCGCCGATACAGGTCCCTGGCTCGATCGAAGTCGCCCTGCATGGCCTCGAGGTGTCCGAGGGCCAGCAGCGTCATCGCCTCGCCCTTCCGGTCGTCGCCGGCCGAGGCCAAGAGCTCGCGGCAGAGCACGATCGCCTCGGGGACCGGTCGCGGCCCGTACAGCGCGCACGTCGCCAGCGCGGGCCGAACTCGCTGCTCGAGCAGGTGATTGCCCGCCAGCCGCGCGTGCTCGATCATCCGATGGGCGGTCGACTCGCCGGTGCCCCAACGGCACGCCTGCCAGTGCGCCATCGTGACGAGACGCCACGCGCGCGCGAGGCCCTCGTGGTCCGCGAGCTCCTCGAGCATCGGCAGGTCGCGCTCGACCTCGGCCTCGATCTCGGCCTCGATCCCGTGGGGGGCGGTCGAGGAGCGCACCTGGAGCAGCAACATCCGCGCGTTCGCCTCGAGCGCCCGATCGCCGTCCTCGGACGCCCGCCCCAGCAGGCCGCCCAGCACGGCCTCGGCGAGGCCGAAGTCGCCGACCTCGAGCATCGCCTCGGCCGACTGGAGGAGCAGGCGCGGGGCGGACGGATCGCCCGTCGGCAGCAGCCCCGCCGCGCGCCGCAGCAGCG
>JBOGVL010000332.1:0-3269 GCA_050692535.1 Actinomycetota bacterium
AGCTCGGCCTGATGGTGGTCAAGCGCGACGGCACCCGGGAGCCGTGGGACCGGGGCAAGATGGTGGCCGGGATCGAGAAGGCCCTCACCAACCGGCCGGTGTCCGAGGAGCAGGTGGACGCGATGGTGGGCCGGATCGAGGCGCGCCTCCGGCGCAAGGGGCCCGAGGTCTCCTCCCAGCAGGTCGGGGTCGAGGTCCTCCAGAACCTCCAGAAGCTCGACCAGGTCGCGTACGTCCGGTTCGCGAGTGTCTACAAGGACTTCCAGGAGGTCGGGGACTTCCAACGCGAGCTGGGACTGCTCCTCCCCAAGAGGGTCCAGCCCAAACGCCGCTCGGGCTAGACCGCTATATCTTGTGGTCGACGCTCGGCCGAACCGCTAGATATCCTATGTGAGCACCTTGACTCCGGCAGGCGCCGGGTGTTGAATCACAGGCCTGTAGTTATCCACATGGTCTTCCCCACCTGTTGGAAAGGGGGGTGCGCGTTGGCGACCAAGGAGGGGGACGTCCGGGTCATCCGCGACGGCCTGACGTTCAAGCGGTACTTCACCAGGGACGGGATCCATCCGTTCGACGAGATCCAGTGGGAGCACCGCGACGCGGTCATTCCCAACTACAAGGAGGGCGGCAACGCCTTCGAGCAACGCGACGTCGAGTTCCCGGTCACCTGGTCCCAGAACGCGACCAACATCGTCGCGCAGAAGTACTTCCGCGGCCCCCTCGGTACCCCCCAGCGCGAGTCGAGCGTTCGCCAGCTGGTCGGCCGCGTGGTCGATACCATCACCGGCTGGGGTCGCAAGGACGGCTACTTCGCGAGCGATCACGACGCGCAGGTCTTCGCCGAGGAGCTCACCCACCTGCTCGTCAATCAGAAGGCGGCCTTCAACTCGCCGGTCTGGTTCAACGTGGGCGTTCCCGACACGCCGCAGCAGTGCAGCGCCTGCTTCATCCTCGCGGTGGACGACACGATGTCCTCGATCCTCAACTGGTACGTCGAGGAAGGCACGATCTTCAAGGGCGGCTCGGGCTCGGGGATCAACCTGTCCCGGCTCCGCAGCTCGAGGGAGGCCCTCGCCGGCGGCGGCACGGCAAGCGGCCCCGTGAGCTTCATGCGCGGCGCCGACGCCAGCGCCGGGACGATCAAGTCCGGCGGCAAGACGCGGCGCGCGGCGAAGATGGTGATCCTGAACGCGGACCACCCCGACGTCCACGACTTCATCTGGTGCAAGGCGGTCGAGGAGCGGAAGGCCCGGGCCCTGCGCGACGCCGGGTTCGACATGGACTTGGACGGCCGCGACAGCTACTCGGTCCAGTACCAGAACGCCAACAACTCGGTCCGCGTCACCGACGAGTTCATGAAGGCGTTCGAGCAGGACCAGGACTGGAAGCTCAAGGCCGTGATCACGGCCGAGACGGTCGAGACCGTCCGGGCCCGGGCCCTGATGCGCGAGATCGCCGAGGCCGCGTGGGAGTGTGCCGACCCCGGCATGCAGTACGACACGACGATCAACGAGTGGCACACGTGCCCGGCCACCGGCCGGATCAACGCGAGCAACCCCTGCAGCGAGTACATGCACCTGGACAACAGCGCCTGCAACCTCGCGTCGCTGAACCTGCTGAGGTTCGCGGACGCGGAGGGCACCTTCGACGTGAAGGCGTTCCGTAAGGCCGTGGACGTTGTCTTCACCGCGCAGGAGATCGTGGTCGGCAACTCGGACTATCCGACCGACAAGATCGCGTCCAACGCCCGGGCGTTCCGGCAGCTCGGACTCGGGTACGCCAACCTCGGGGCTCTGCTGATGGCGCGGGGGCTCGCGTACGACTCGGACGCGGGGCGCGCCTGGGCGGGCGCCATCACCTCGCTCATGACCGGCCAGGCCTACCGGACCAGCGCTCGGATCGCCGAGGTGATGGGGCCGTTCGAGGGCTACGAGACCAACGCCGACCCGATGCTCCGCGTGATGCGCAAGCACCGAGCCGCGGCCGACGGCATCGACGGCGACCTCGTCCCGGAGGCGCTGCTCTCGGCCGCGCGACAGTCCTGGGACGACGCGATCGCGTTCGGGACCAAACACGGATACCGCAACTCGCAGGCCACGGTGCTCGCGCCCACCGGCACGATCGGCCTGATGATGGACTGCGACACGACCGGCATCGAGCCCGAGCTGGCGCTGGTGAAGACCAAGAAGCTGGTCGGGGGCGGCACGATGCAGTTCGTGAACCAGACCGTGCCGCGCGCGCTCGACCGGCTCGGCTACGGCCCGGACGAGGTCGCCGACGTCGTCGCCTACATCGCCGAGCACAACTCGGTGGCGGAGGCTCCGCATCTGAAGGAGGAGCACCACTCGGTGTTCCACACGGCCATGGGCGACCAGCCGATCCACTACATGGGGCACGTGCGGATGATGGCCGCCGCCCAGCCGTTCATCTCCGGGGCGATCAGCAAGACCGTGAACATGCCCGAGCACGTCACGGTCGAGGAGGTCGAGCAGCTGTTCCTCGAATCGTGGAAGCTCGGCCTGAAAGCGGTCGCGATCTACCGCGACAACTGCAAGGTCGCGCAGCCGCTCTCGGCGGACAAGAAGAAGACCGCGTCGGAGCCCGAGCCGCCCGAGCTCGCCTGGTCGGCCAAGAAGCGGCTGCCGCGGGCACGGCCGGCTCGGACGACGGCGTTCACGGTCGGCGAGTCGGAGGGATTCATCACGACCGGCGAATACCCGGACGACGGCATCGGCGAGATCTTCCTGAAGGCGTCGAAGCAGGGGTCCACGCTCTCGGGGATCATGGACGCGTTCTCCATCGCTCTCTCGGTCGGCCTGCAGTACGGGGTCCCGCTCGAGGACTACGTGTCCAAGTTCATCAATATGAAGTTCGAGCCGAGCGGCATGACCAACGACCCGGACATCCGGTTCGCGAGCTCGCTCGTGGACTACGTGTTCCGTCGCCTGGCGCTGGACTACCTCCCGGCCGAGAAGCGCGATGCGCTCGGGATCCGCTCCATCGACGAGCGCAAGGCGACGGTGGCGGCCGAGGCGGCCGAGAAGCTCGGCACGACCGTCGAGGCGGTGGTCGAGGCCGTCAAGGCCGAGGTGTCCACGCCGCAGCCGGTCGAGCTGCAGCCGAGACCCCAAGCCCACGCCGCCGACGCACCGCTCTGCTACTCGTGCGGCTCCAAGATGCAGCCGGCCGGCAGCTGTTACGTCTGCCCGAGCTGCGGCTCGACGAGCGGCTGCTCCTAGGTTGAACGTGCGGGCGGGCCGGGACCACGG
>JBOGVL010000333.1:0-3267 GCA_050692535.1 Actinomycetota bacterium
GTCCAGACCAACTTCTTCGATCCCGAGACGGGGGTGCGCGAGCTGATCTCGATCGCGGGAACGTCGGTCAACGTCAAGCGAGGCAACGAGCGCCTCCTCGACACCGGCTTCCTGCTGGTCGACGGCCGGACCGGGAAGATCCTCTTCTCCGCAGGGCCGCACCCGGTGCGAGAGCTCCTCGACGGGAGCTTCAACATCAACCTGGCGCTGCCGGCCTTCTGCGACATCCTGAGGTAGCGCTCGCGACGTGGCGCGTGGGTCTGGTCCCACCCGCGCGCCCCGGCCTCACGATCTGGACAGGACCCGAACGGGCGTCCCGTGAGGCGTGCGCTTGAACAGCCACCTGGCCTCGTAGCGTGTGACGCGAACGCAGCCGTGCGAGGCGGGCCTGACGGGCACGTACCTCGACTGGTGGATTGCGATTCCCGCGACGAAGTAGCTCGCCCAGGGAAGCCACACCTCGTAGGGGATCGACCAGGAACGCTTCCGCTTGCGCAGGACCGTGTAGCTGCCGGTCGGCGTGGCGAAGCGGCGCCGGCCCGTGGAGACGTGGATCGCCCGGGCGACCCGTCCGTCGCGGATGAACAGCAGCACCTGGCGGTCGAGCAGGATCTCGACCCGCGTGCCCGGCGCCCTCGTCCACGGCTTCGGCCGCGTCGCCGAGGCGAGTGCCCTCTGCGTCACCGGCCCCGGAATACCGTCTCGAGCCAGGCCCTCCCACTTCTGGAAGGCGACCACGGCCGTGCGCGTCCGACCTCCGAAGACCCCGTCGATCGCGCTCCGCGGGAGGTATCCGAGCTCGACGAGCCGCCGCTGCACCGCCTCCACGGTTCGCGGTCGCAGGGTGGTGCGCGATTCGGACGCGAGCGGGTCGGCCGCGGCGGGGGTGGGCAGGAGCGCGGCCAGCGCAGCCAGGGCGAACACAGCCGCCCCGACGCGAGCAGGCGTCGGCCTCGGTGCCCGGACTTCCACGGCCGCTGGATGATAGTGACAGCGCGCGCGGAACGCTACGAGATCTGCCAGGTGTCGCCGGCGTGCAGCAAGGCTGAGAGGTCGCCCTCGCCCTTCGCCCGCCTGGCGTCCTCGAGCTGGTCGGCCATCAGCTCGTCGTACACGGGACGTTCGACGTCCCGAAAGACCCCGATCGGAAGCGCTCCCGGCACCGGATAGCCGAGGCGCCCGAGCGCGAACGCCGTGGCAGCGCCTTCCGCCTGGGCGTCGTGAACGAGCAGCGCCTCCTCGCCCGCGTCGGCCACGGCGACGATCTCCACGGAGCCGTCCGGCCGGAGGCGCACGCCCTGCTCGCGCTCGGCGCCGAAGCGGATCGGCGCACCCTGCTCGAGGACGATCCGGTTGTCCTTCTCCTCGCGCACGTGGTCGAACGCACCGTCGTTGTAGACGTTGCAGTTCTGGAGGATCTCGACGAACGCGGCGCCCCTGTGCTCGCTGGCCGCGTGCAGCGTCTCGGTCAGGTGCCCGCGGTCCGTGTCGATCGACCGCGCCACGAAGGTCGCCTCGGCGCCGAGGGCGACCGAGACCGGGTTCAGCGGCCAGTCGATCGAGCCCATCGGCGTCGGCCCCGTCACCTGCCCCAGCGGGCTCGTCGGCGAGTACTGGCCCTTCGTCAGCCCGTAGACCTGGTTGTTGAAGAGGAGGATGGTGATGTTCACGTTTCGCCGCAGGGCATGCAGGAAGTGGTTGCCGCCGATCGACAGGGCGTCGCCGTCGCCCGTGACCACCCAGACCGAGAGGTCGGGCCGGGTCGCGGCCAGCCCGGTGGCGATCGGCGCCGCGCGGCCGTGGATCGAGTGGAGGCCGTACGCGTTCACGTAGTACGGGAAGCGGGCGGCGCAGCCGATCCCGGAGATGAAGACGAGCCGCTCGCGCGGGATCCCGAGCTCGGGGAGGAAGCCCTGCATCGTCGCCAGAACGGCGTAGTCGCCGCAGCCCGGGCACCAGCGGACCTCCTGGTCGGACTTGAAGTCTTTCGCTGTTAGAACCCGTGTCAAGACGAAGCCCTGTGCCGCTGGGCCGCGCTGGACGGCGCGATACTGCTTCCTCGGTTGCGCCCGTAGCCTCCGGCTACGAACGCGCCCTGCGTCCTTGCCTCGCACTCGCCCAGCACACCCCAGCGACGAGGCGTCATCTCGAAACGGGTTCTGAGCACGGGGAGCTCAGTCATGCCAGCTGTCCGATCGCGTCGGCGAGCTCGGCCGAGGTGAACGGGACGCCGCGCACGCGGTGGTAGCCGACCGCGTCGACGAGGTACTCCGCCCGGATCAGCTTGAGGAGCTGGCCCAGGTTCATCTCCGGGACGAGCACGCGGTCGTAGGAGCGGAGGACGCCTCCCAGGTTGCGCGGGAAGGGGTTCAGGTAGGCCAGGTGCGCGTGCGAGACGGCGGCGCCCTCGCGGCGGGCGCGACGCACCCCGGCCGCGATCGGCCCGTACGTGCCGCCCCAGCCGAGGACGAGCAGGTTCGCGCCCTCCTGGTGGTCGACCGTGAGCTCGGGAATGTCGGCCGCGATCCCGGCGACCTTCCGCGCCCGGATGCGGACCATCAGGTCATGGTTGTCGGGGTCGTAGGAGATGTTGCCGGTGCGCTCCTCCTTCTCCAGGCCGCCGATCCGGTGCTCGAGCCCGGGCGTGCCGGGCACGGCCCACTGGCGCGCGAGCGTGCGGTCGTCCCGCACGTAGGGGAGAAAGCGCTCGCCGTCGTTCGCCTCGGTCGCGAGTTCCGGCGCGATGTCGGGGAGGTCGGCCACCTCGGGAACGAGCCACGGCTCGGAGCCGTTCGCGAGGTAGGCATCGGAGAGCAGGTAGACCGGGGTGCGGTACTTCAGGGCGATCCGGGCGGCCTCGATCGCCAGCTCGAAGCAATGGCCCGGAGTGGACGCGGCCAGCACCGGCACGGGCGACTCGGCGTTGCGCCCGAACATGACCATGAGCAGGTCGGCCTGCTCCGGCTTCGTCGGCATCCCGGTCGACGGCCCCGCGCGCTGGATGTCGAGGATGACGAGCGGAAGCTCCAGCGCGACCGCGAGCCCTACCGTCTCCGCCTTGAGGACGACCCCGGGGCCGCTGGACGTGGACACGCCGAGGGCGCCGCCGAAGGACGCGCCCAGGGCGGCGCCGACGGCGGCGATCTCGTCCTCGGCCTGGAAGGTCCGTACGCCGAAGTTCTTGTGCCGCGCGAGCTCCTCGAGGATCCCGGACGCCGGCGTGATCGGATAGGCGCCGAGGAAGAGCGGGAGGCCGCTCTGCACGCT
>JBOGVL010000334.1:0-3264 GCA_050692535.1 Actinomycetota bacterium
ATGCGTCACGTGAAGACCGGGGTGAAGCTCGTCCTCGTGGGCGGCGGTCCCGACGAGCCGGCGATCCGCGCCCGGATCTCCGAGCTCGGGCTCGGCGGCCGGGTCGAGCTGGCCGGCCGCGTCTCCGACGCGCGCCTCCACGAGCTCTACCTGGGGGCGCTCGGCGTCTACTACGGCCCGTTCGACGAGGACTACGGCTACGTCACGATCGAGGGCTTCGCGGCGCACCGGCCGGTCGTCACCCTCACCGACGCCGGCGGCCCGCTCGAGTTCGTTGTCGACGGCGAGACGGGCCTCGTGACGACGCCCGAACCCGAGGCGATCGCCCACGCCCTCGACGTCCTGTTCTCCAACCGGCCGCTCGCCAAGAGCATGGGCGAGGCCGGCAACGCCCTGATCCGCGAGCGCGTCCCCGGCTGGCCCGAGGTCGTCGCCCGGCTCACGGACTGAGCCGATGGGGAACCCCGTCGTCGGGGCGGCGCGCCGGCTCGTCCGGTGGGACTACCGGAGGGACCCGCGGATCGCGTGGCTCTCGCCGATGCCGCCGGCTCGGACCGGTATCGCGACGTACTCGAGGGCCGTGCTCGACGGCCTCGACCGGATCGAGTACCGACACCGCTTCCAGCCGATCTGGCCGGTGCAGTCGCGTCACGAGGGCACGATCCCGTGGCACACGATGGCCGTGTATCACGTCGGGAACAACGTCGAGTTCCATCGCGACGTCTACCGGCACGCGATCCAGACGCCGGGGCTCCTGGTGATCCACGACCTCGCGCTCGACGACTTCGTCCGCGGCATGATCGCGAACGGCGACCCGTTCGGGCACCAGGCGATGCGCGAGGGCCTCGCGAACGCCCCGAAGCTGGCGGACCTGCCCGACGCAGTGTTGAACGAGCCGCTGCGGATTCCGTACGTCGCCCACGCCGCTCGCCGCGCGCGGGGCATCGTGGGCCACTCGCCCTTCGTCGAGCGATACCTGCGCGCGTTCGGGTGCCGGACGCCCGTCACCGTGGCCCCGCATCCGGTGGTCGAGACGGACCGCGCGGTGCGGACGGCGATGGGCCGACGTTCGGTCGTCCGCGCGCCGCTCGAGGTCGTCGGGATGCGCTCGCTGGTCGGCGTCTTCGGCGACCAGAACGAGGCGAAGCTCGTCGACGTCGTCCTCGCCGCGGCCTCCGCGCTCCCCGAGTCGGTCCACGTTGCGCTCGTGGGGCGCCGGATCGAGGGGTACGACCTGGACGCCGTCGTCCGATCGAGCGGCCTCGGCGGCCGAGTCCACGTCCGGACGGACGTGAGCGACGAGGATTTCCTCGCCTGGCTGTGCGCGGCCGACGTGGCGGTGGACCTGCGCTTCCCGCATCGCGGGGAGGTGAGCGGCTCGCTGGCCCGGTCGATGCAGTGCGGCCGGCCGACCGTCGTGAGCGCCACCGGGACGTACCTGGACATCCCCGACGGGCTGGTCGTCCGCGTCCCCCCGGGTCGCCCCGATCCCTCGGAGATCGCCTCCACGCTCCGGGCACTGCTCGAGGACGATCCCCGCCGCGAGCGGATCGGCGCCGCGGCGCGGGAGCACGTCGAGGGGCTGGCCAGGGCGGAGGCGACCGCGCACGCGTACGCGACGGCGATCGACGGCACGCTCGCCCTGCTACGGGATCCGACCCGCCGGGCGCTCGCGCGCTGGGGCGGGGCGCTGGTCGACCTCGGGGTGACGGAGGAGACCCTCGCGGCGGGCTACGGCCTGTCCTACGCCCGGGCGCTCGACGATTTCGTCACACCGGCATCACCGGGCTGACCGGCGGCCGTTGTTAGACTCGGCCGCAGCCCGGACGCGCCGCGTGGCCGCCGGCGCCGCGCCCATGGCAGCCACCGTTGAGACCGTCGAGCGCACCTCGGAGTCGCCGCGCCTGCGCGTCGGCCCGCGCCTTCGCGTGCTGGCCGCCCACCGCGAGATCCTGCAGAACCTGATCCGCAGGGAGCTGAAGGTGAAGTACGCGGCCTCGGTGCTCGGCGCCGTGTGGTCGCTGCTGAACCCCCTGGTCTTCCTCGCGGTCTTCTCGTTCGTCGTCGTCGTGCTCGGTAACCAGCTGCCGAACTACCCCGTCTACCTGCTGTCGGGCCTGTTGGCCTGGAACCTCTTCAGCGCGGCCCTGCAGGGCGGGTCGCGGGCGGTCCTGGACAACTCCAACCTCGTGAAGAAGGTAGCGTTCCCCCGCGAGGTCCTGCCGCTCGCCGCGATCGGGGTCGCGCTGGTCGACTACGCCCTGCAGGTGGCCGTGCTGGTGCTGTTCATGGCCGTGACGGGCTTCGGGTTCCGATGGCCGGAGCTCGCCCTGTTCCCGCTGGCGTTCGTGTCCCTGCTCGCGTGCACGACCGCGCTCGCGCTGTGGCTGGCCGCCCTGAACGTCCGGTACCGGGACGTCGGTCACCTGCTGAACATCGCGCTGCTCGTGTGGTTCTGGGGGACGCCCATCGTGTACGCGGCCGGGCTGGTGCAGGACCAGCTCGCGGACAACGACGTGTTGTGGGCGCTCTACTGGCTCAACCCCCTCGTGTCGCTCATCGGCGGGGTGCAGCGCGCGCTGTACGGAACGGTCGCGCCCGAGGGCGTGCCGGTGCTCTTCGACGTGAGCCTCGCATCGCTGGCCCTGGCGCTGGTCATCGTCCTCGTGGTCTCGCTCGTCGTGCTCCGCTTCACGTGGGGCTACTACTTCGCCCGCTCGGGCGACTTCGCGGAGGAGCTGTAGTGCCGGCCGCCATCGAGGTCCGCGATCTCTCGAAGCGCTTCCGAGTCTTCCGCGAGAAGCCCACCTCGATCAAGCAGCGACTCATCACGTCCCACGCTCGCGCCGAGGTCCTCTGGGCGCTCCGCGACATCGCGCTCGAGGTGCGCGAGGGCTCGACGTTCGGCCTGATCGGCCACAACGGGTCCGGCAAGACCACCCTGCTCAAGTGCGTCGCGGGGATCCTGCGGCCGACGTCGGGAACGATCAGCCAGCGCGGGCGGCTCGCCGCGCTGCTCGAGCTCGGGGCCGGGTTCCACCCCGAGCTCACGGGCCGCGAGAACGTCTACCTGAACGCGTCGTTCCTCGGGCTGTCGCGACGGCGGACCGATCGGGTGTACGAGGAGATCGTCGCGTTCGCCGAGCTGGAGGACTTCATGGAGAACCAGGTGAAGTTCTACTCCTCGGGCATGCTGGTCCGGCTGGGCTTCGCGGTCGCCGTGCACGTCGACCCCGACGTCCTGGTGGTCGACGAGGTGCTCGC
>JBOGVL010000335.1:0-3253 GCA_050692535.1 Actinomycetota bacterium
GCTCTCCGCCACGCGAGGGGGAGATCCTGGAGGTCATCCAGGGCGAGGTGAGCGTTCGCTACCGGATCCGGTGGGCGGACGGACACGAGACGCTGATCGCACCGAGCAGCGGGACCGCTCGCATCGTCCGGTCATCGGGACGTAGCTAGCGGGAGGCCCCGAACCGTGCGAGAGCCCTGGGCGTCTCCACCCGGGCTCCCAACGCCGATCCTCGGACCCCGTCAGCGACGCACGTGCACCAGGCGGCCGTCGCTGAACATGCCGTCCGTCACGAACACGTCGCCGCGATGGGTGACCACGACCCCTCCCGGCTGCGAGAGCAGCCCGGCGGCGATCTCCCGTCGCTTGTCGCCCCGCACCGAGAGCAGCACGGCCGGCGGGAACTCCCCGGTCTCGAACCCCGCCTCGAACGCGAGCACGCCGTCCTCGGCGAGCTCGTAGACGTAGAGCTTCCCGCGGCGAGCGTCGAACGCGATGTCGACGACCGCGGTGAACCCCTCCGCGTACATGGAGCACCCCGGGTCCGAGCCGTCGACCGAACAGAGCACGCCGGAGGCATTCGGGTCGATTCGCCAGATGTGCGAGGTTCCCGGGAGGAACGGGGCGCCCTGGAGCTCACCCACGTACACCGCGCCGTCGGGTCCGATCGTCACCGTCGTCGGAACGGCTTCGGACTCGATGGTGGAGACGGTCTCCACGTCGAAGCGCGCCATCGTGGTGGCGACGCCGGCCGGCGTGACGCGAAGCAGGTCGTTGCCGGCCGCATCGGCGACCAGGGCGTCGCCGGTGGGCAGGACGGCCAGTCCGTACGGGTTCGATTCGGTCGGGTTCCCCTCCTGGTCGAAGGGGTCCGGGTCGCCCGCCTGGTACGCGAGGATGTCCAGGACGGCCTCGATGTCGCCGCCGATCTCCTGGCGGTAGAGGACGCCGTCGCCGCCGATCGCCCATCCCGAGCCGTCCGGTCCGATCGCGACGTCCATGACGTTCACGGGGTCGGTGACCTCCACCGCGGTGCCCTGGTCCGGCCCCCGCAGGAAGAAGAGTAGGACCGGTCCGGGCGGCCCGAACGCGCCCTGCCCGACGATCAGGTTGTCGTCGAGGTCGAGCGCGAGCCCCTTCGGCGAGGAGAGACCCGACAGGAGCACCTCCACCTGCGGATCCGCGGACGCCACCAACGTGGGCCCGACCATCCCGACGATCAGCGCCGAGCAGACCGCGCCGATCGCAACAATCCGACGTGTCCTTCGCACGGGAATTTCCCCCTCTCGATTCACTCCGCGATCCCTACCGCGGACGAATCGAGCCTTTCATCGGCCCTCGGCGCCGGTCAAGGTTCGACCGCGCATCGTTGTGAGGGAAACCCCCCGATGGCCGATGGGACAACCGTGGGGCGCACGACCGCCCCGAATCGGTGTTGCTACGGCGCACTCCCGAGCCGAGGCCGCGCGATCGCCAGGTAGAGGATGAGGCCGAGCGGTCCGAGGAACAGGACGACGAGCACCCACACGATCTGACTTTGACCGGCGGCTTCCCACTCGCCGGTGGAGTGTCTGACGATGTCCACGATCGCCCACACCCACGTGGCGAAGACGGCCAACAGGATCAGGATGATGAGCGATTCCGACATGTCCCCTCCTCACTGGCGCGCGAGCGCCTGGTCGACCAGGCCGGCCTGCTCCCGCTTGTGGAGGGTGAGGCTGCCCGTCGCCGGGCTCGGGCTCTCCTCCCGCGCCACCACTCGCGCCTCGACGCCCAGGCGCTCGCGCAGGTTGCGGACCACGAACCGGCCGGCGCCCATGTTCTCCGGCTCCTCCTGCGCCCACACGACCTCCATGCCGCCGAAGCGACCGAGCTCGTCCCGGAGAACGTCCGAGGGGAACGGGTAACACTGCTCGAGACGGACCAGCGCCACGCCTTCGTCCGAACGCGCCTTCGCGAGCTCGTAATAGAGCTTCCCCTGGCAGAGAACGACGCGCGACGGGGCGGTCGGCGGCGACGGATCGCCGAGCACCGGCCGGAAGGCGCCCGAGGTGAGGTCCTCGGTCCGGCTCGCGGCCTCCGCCGCGCGCAGCAGCGACTTTGGCGTCAGCACGGCGAGCGGCTTGCGGATGTCGCGGAGCGCCTGCCGCCGCAGGAGGTGGAAGTATTGCGCGGGCGTCGACGGGACCGTCACCTCGATGTTGTCCTCGGCGGCGAGCTCCAGGAACCGCTCCAGGCGCGCGCTCGAGTGCTCGGGGCCCTGGCCCTCGTACCCGTGCGGCAGCAGGAGGACCAGGCCGCTCGTCTGCAGCCACTTGTCCTCGGCCGCGACCAGGTACTGGTCGACGATGATCTGCGCCCCGTTGACGAAGTCGCCGAACTGGCCCTCCCACAACACGAGCGCGTCGGGGTCGGCCACCGAGTAGCCGTACTCGAAGCCGACCGCGGCGAACTCGGACAGCAGGCTGTCGTAGACGAACGCCTTGCCCTGCGGCTCGGCGACGTGCTGGAAGGGCAGGTATTCCTCCCCCGTCTCCTGGTCGACCAGGACGCCGTGCCGCTGGCTGAACGTCCCGCGGCGCGTGTCCTGGCCGGTGAGCCGGACGGTCACGCCCGCTCGCAACAACGTGCCGAACGCGAGCGCCTCGCCGAGGGCCCAGTCGACCCGGTCCTCGTCCAGCCCGGCTCGGCGCTGATCCAGCCACTTCTCGAGCTTCGGGTGGAGGTGGAAGCCGTCCGGCACGGTCGTGATCGCCTCGACAACCCGCGCGAGCTCCTCGCGCTCGACCCCGGTCTCCAGCGTCGCGGCCGGCACCGGCTCCGGCTCGGCGCGCTCGACGGCGGGGACCGCGGCCTCGGCCTCGCGGGTCTCGTCGAAGGCCTGGCGGAGTCGGTCCGAGTACTCCTGCAGCGCGCGCTCGGCCTCCTCGACGGAGAGGTCGCCGCGGTTCACGACCGTCCGCGTGTAGCGGATCCGCACCGACCGGAGCTCCTCGATCCGCCGGTACATCAGCGGCTGCGTGTAGGCCGGCTCGTCGGCCTCGTTGTGTCCCCACTTCCGGTAGCACCAGAGGTCGATCACGACGTCCTTGGCGAACGCGTCCCGGAACTCGAACGCAAGGCGCGCGGCGCGGACGCAGGCCTCGGGGTCGTCGCCGTTCACGTGCAGGATCGGCGCCTGGACCATCTTCGCGACGTCGCTCGGGTACACGCTCGAGCGGCCGTGCTCCGGCGTCGTCGTGAACCCGAGCTGGTTGTTGACGATGACGTGGAC
>JBOGVL010000336.1:0-3250 GCA_050692535.1 Actinomycetota bacterium
CGCCCTCGTCGAGTCCGCGAGCGCGCCCGTCCTCGGGGTCGGCATCGGCACGCCGGGTTTGGTCGACCTCGACGGCGTCGTGGTCGAGGCCGCGAACCTCGAGTGGCACGGCGTCTCGCTGCGGGAGGAGGTGGAGGCGGCGGTCGGCGTCCCCGTCCAGGTGGCCAACGACGCCCACGCCGCCGCGGTGGCCGAGTACGGCTCTCGTCACGTGCCGAACCTCGCCGTCGTGAAGGTCGGGGTCGGCATCGGGGCCGGGATCGTCGTGAACGGCCGGCTCTTCCGCGGCGACCGGCCGGGCGCGGGGGAGATCGGCCACGTGCGCGTCGTGGACGACGGGCTGCCGTGCACCTGCGGGAACCGGGGGTGCCTCGAGACCGTCGCGAGCGTCCCAAGCATCCTCCGCGAGGCGGCCCATCGATCGGGCCGGCCGGCCGCCGACGTCGCCACGCTTCCGTGGAGCCTCATCGAGCTCGAGACCGAGCTCCGTCCTCAGCACATCCACGGCGCGATCGAGGCGGCCGGCCGGCACCTCGGCACCGTGCTCGCGAACCTCGTCGCGATCCTCGACGTGCATCAGATCGCGATCGAGGTGGAGCTCGTCGGCGCCGAGGAGATCCTGTTCGGGGCCATCCGGCGCGAGGTGGCGGCGCGTGTCCTGCCGAGCATCGCCTCGGTCGTCGAGTTCTCGGCGACCTCGCACCGATCCGACATGGTCCTGGCCGGCGCCGCCGCGATGGTCCTCGGCGAGGAGCTCGGGGTCGTGTGGCGATGAGCGTCGTCGCCGGCGTCGACGTGGGGGGGACGTGGACCGAGGCGGTGGCGCTCGTGGACGGCGGCGCCGTGATCGGGCGCGCCCGGCTCGCAACGGACACGCGGGACGCGACGGCAATCCTGGACGGTGCGGCGGCGGCCGTCTCGCAGGCGGTCGACGGCCGCCCCGGCGACGGACTCTCGTGCGTGGGCATCGGGATCCCCGGCCAGGTCGACCCCGGGACGGGAACGGTCCGTCTCGCGATGAACCTGCGCATCGACGACGACGGCCTGCCGGTGGGGCCGATGCTCCGCGAACGGCTGGGTGTGCCGACGATCGTCGAGAACGACGTCCGCGCCGCCGCGGTCGGCGCCTACGACCACCTGCGCGCGACCTCGGAGCCCGACCTCTGCAGCCTGGCCTACCTGAGCATCGGCACCGGAATCTCCGCCGGCGCGGTCCTGGACGGCCGGCTCCACCGCGGCTGGCAAGGCATGGCGGGGGAGATCGGACACGTCGTCGTCGTCGCGGACGGCGCGCCCTGCCGGTGCGGGCTCCGCGGCTGTCTCGAGGCCGAGGCCGCGGGGCCCGCGATCCAGCGGATGTGGCCGACCGAGGACGGCCGGCCCGCCGAGGCCATGTTCCGCGCGGCCGCGGCGGGCGACCGGGGCGCGAAGGACCGGACGGAGGAGGTGATCGGTCGCTACGTGCTGGCGATCCAGTGGCTCGCGACCACGTGGGGAGCGGACTTGGTCGCGCTGGGCGGCGGGATCGGTTCGATCGGGGGGCCGCTGCTCGACCCCTTGCGGGAGCGACTGGCCGGGTGGGCCTCGCGCTCGGACCTGGCGGGCCGGCTGCTGCCGCCGGAACGGGTCGTGGCCATGCCGCCGGACCTTCCCACCGGAGCGCTCGGGGCGGCGGCACTGGCACGGCGGTGGTCGCCGGCGCGCGACGAGGAACGGCAGGGAGAACGGACGGGAGAACGGACCGACGTCGACTCGGCGGAGCCGAGTGGAAGGGGGGAGTGAGGATGCTGCGGCGCGCTTTGATCGCGCTCGCCGTGGTCGCGCTCATCGCGGCCGCGTGCACGAACGAGCCGGAGGAGCCCGAGGGCGAGACCGGCGGGGGAACGACCGGCACCACCACCGGCACGACGGGGGAATCCGGTCCCTATGCGGAGCTGGCGGCCGCGATGGCCGGCGAGTACGAAGGCACGGAGGTCGAGGTCATCGGGATCTGGATCGACGCCGAGGCCCTCGGGATGGAGGCCGCGCTCGCGCCATTCGAGGAGGCGACCGGCATCGACGTGCGGTACGAGGGGCTCACGGACTACGAGACCGTGCTGCGGACCCGGGTCACCGGCGGTGACCCGCCGGACATCGCGAACATCCCGCAGCCGGGCCTGATGCGGGAGTTCGCCGCGGACGGGGCGCTGGTCAACCTCAGCGAGTTCTGGAACCTGGACCAGCTGAACGAGGACTACATCGAGTCCTGGATCGAGCTGGGCACGGGCGACGACGGCAACCTCTACGGCGTGTACTACAAGGCCGACCTGAAGTCGATCGTGTGGTACCCGCCCGCGGCGTTCGAGGAGGCGGGCTACGCGATCCCGCAGACGTGGAGCGAACTCGAGTCGCTCACGCAGCAGATCAAGGACGACGGCGGCAACCCGTGGTGCATCGCGATGGAGCACGGCGAGGCGAGCGGGTGGGTCGCCACCGACTGGATCGAGGACATCCTGCTGCGCACGGCGCCGCTGGAGGTGTACGACCAGTGGGTCGCGCACGAGATCCCGTTCGATCACCCGGAGGTGGTCGAGGCGGCGACCATCATGCACGACATCTGGTTCACGCAGGGCAACGTCTTCGGCGGCAGCCAGAACATCAACAGCGTCTTCGTCGGCGACGCGATGAACCCGATGTTCGAGGGCGACTGCTGGCTGCACAAGCAGGCGTCGTGGATCCCCGGCTTCTGGCCCGGGGCCCAGGAGGGAGACCCCCAGTACACGGCCGGCGAGGACGCCGCCTTCTTCTACCTCCCGCCGATCGAGGAGGAGTTCGGCAAGCCGCTGCTCGGCGGCGGGGACCAGATGGTCATGTTCGACGACCGTCCGGAGGTCCGGGCGCTGCTGCAGTTCCTCGCGACGCCGGAGGGGGCGCAGGGCTGGATCGACGCCCACAACGCCGACCCGGACGGGGTCGGCGGATTCCTCGCGGCCAACCGGAACGTCCCGGTCGACTGGTACCAGACCTACCCGCAGGCCGATCTCGCCGAGATCGCGGCGGAGGCGACGGCGCTCCGCTTCGACGCCTCGGACACGATGCCGGCCGAGGTGGGGGCGGGGACCTTCTGGACCGGCATGGTGGACTGGGTCGCCGCCGACGGTGACGATACCGAGGACGTCCTCCACGACATCGAGGAGAGCTGGCCGGCGTGACGACGAGGCCTCCGAGGGATCGGAGGTGAGCGCCGAGGGCGTGGTACGCCCCGCGGGAG
>JBOGVL010000337.1:0-3216 GCA_050692535.1 Actinomycetota bacterium
CAGGGTCAGCACGGCGGCCGCGAGGTACAGGCCGATGCCATCCGCCAGGTGGGTCACGAGCACGCCGCCGAACACGAAGGCGGCGAACGCGACCGCGAGGACCACCTCGAGGGCGCCGATGATCAGGCCGGCCGCGATCGCCGTCAGCCATCCCTGGGATCGCCGTTCGGCCACCGTCCCCCCCTTCGCCTCGTTCCTCTAGTCGAGCAGGGCGTCGAACGCCCGCACGGTGTCGATCAAGCGGTCCGACAGCATCCGGGCGAGCCACCGGTGCACACGGGCGGCCAGCTCGGGCTCGTCGGCCTCCATCCGCTCGAGCGCGCCACCTTCCAGGCGCAACACCACACAGGACGTCTCGGCCACCACGTCCGCCGTGCGCGGAACCCCCGAGTACATCGCGATCTCCCCGACGACCACTCCCGGGCGGATCGATCGCAGTCGCACCCTCGTCTCCTCGGACGTCGTCATCTCCACCGCCAGACGTCCCGACTCCAACACGTACACGTCGCTCGTCCGGTCGCTCTGATGGATCAGCACGTCGCCCTCGGCGAGCTCCAGGCGCTCCAGGTACCGCGTCAGCCCCTGCGGCATCTCGACGGCGCCATCCACGGAGCCCCGGTCGAGGACCGTGGCTGCGAGCAGGACGTCCTCGCACCGCTCCAGGCCTCGGTCCAGGTCCGGCTCGAACCAGACGAGCCCGTCCGTCGCGACGACACCGCCCCGCTCCAGCTGTCGGAGGACCGGATCCGACGCACCCGTGAACAGAAGCTCGAACCCGTTCGTCTGCGCGAGGCCTCCGATCTTGGCGAAGGAAATCACTGCCGAGGAGTCGACCCCGCTCACGCGAAGGAGGTCGATCACCAAGAACCCGGGCGCCCCCGTCTCCAGGCGCTTGCGGATCCGTTCGAGCAGGCCGTTCGCCGTCCCGAAGAAGACGAACCCGTGTAGCCGCAGGATCTGGACGCGCTCGCCCATCGCCGTGAGCGCCGCCCGCTCGGACGGCGGACGATCCACGTTGCTGCGGTACGTCTCGCCGAACGCTACTTCGCGCACCTGATCGATCCTGCCGTAGCTGATGGCGAACAGGACGACTGCCAGGACGATGCCGATCACCACCCCGGGGAGGAGGCCGCGCCACGCGATGGTCACCAGGATCAGCAGGACGACGACGTACTCGACCGTCGGCAAGGACCGCCGCCGGTCCCACACCCACTCGACGAGCAGGGCCAGGCCGAGGAAGACCAGCACGCCGCCCACGAGCATCCTCGGGAGCAGCTCGACGACCCGAATCCCGAACGCGGCGGTCGCGAGCGGAACGAGCGCGGCCGCGAGCCCGGCGCCTCGCGCGTCGACGTGCATGCCCTCGGCGAGCGACGTGAGGCTCGACGCGTGGTACGCGGGGATCCCGCCGACGGCGCCGGAAACGAGGTTGAGGATGCCGGCGTCGCGAAGCTCCCGGTTGGTGTCGAGGCCGTGTCGCAGGACGAGCTCGGTCCCGTTCATGTTGAACAGGAGCGCGAGCGTCACGACGAACACCGCGATGACGATCCCCGCGGCCTGTCCGAGCACCGCGGCCCAGTCGGCCCCGGTGATTGCGCGCCAGGTCCACAGCTCCCACGGTTCTAACGACCCGAACGGACCCAGCAGCCAGTCCCCTGCCTTCGCCGCGTCGAGCGAGGAGCCCGTCACGAGGGCTCCAACCACGAAGAGCACCACCCCGAGGACGAGGACCGCCGGGAGCACCAGCGGGCGTCTCACGAGTCGGGTCGCGACCAGCAGGATGACGCCGAAAGCGATCGCCGGGCCCCACCGAGCCAACACCTGATCGGCGAGCAGATCGTCGACTGCGAGCGCGGCCGGCGGGAGGGCTGCGGCGACGGCGACGCCGCCCTTGCACAGCAGCCATCCGATCCCGGCCAGGAGACCGCCGACGACCGGGTGTGGCACGAACCGGAGGAGGTTGCCGCGCCGGAGGGTCCCCAGCACCAGGAACACGATGCCGCACAAGAGCACGACGACGAGGGTCGCGGCGACGACGGTAAGGAACGCGCGGTCGGGGCCGCCGAAGGCGCTGAGCGCCGTCGCGGAGGCAACCCCGGCGAGCGCGGCCGCGGGCACTTCCTGAAGACTCCCGATCACGCCGCGGGACCCAGCTCGCCACGCGAAGGTCCCAAGCGCCACCGCGGCGGCCCCCAGGTACAGACCGATGCCCTCGGAAAGCTGCCCGGCGAGCAGGCCGGCGAAGACGAGCGCGGCGAACGCGATCGCGAAGACGGACTCGACTGCGCCGATGATCAGCCCCGCAGCGAGCGAGACAGGCCATGCATGGGATCGCCGCTCGGACACGCCCCCTCCCTCCCGCGCGCGAGCAGGACTCTATGCGGAGACGATGATGCGCGCATCCGCCCGGCGACTCGTCGCCTGGACAGCATCGATGCACGGCATCGAGAACGCCGGAAGGAGGGCGTGCCACCGCAGAAACCGAAAGGGGGTCGGAAGCTCCGGGAGGAGTTTCGCCGCCAGTCTCGGGCGAGGCGACCGATACCGAAAATGGGTATTGGCCTTCTCGCACAGACCGCCCGCTACTCGAGGTACCGGAGGCCGCGGAGGTGCTCCTCCATCTCGTCGGCCTCGGTGTCGCTGACGGTCGACCAGGTCCCGGCGTTGAGCCGTGTGTGGTTCGGGAGCCGGCCGAAGCCTTCACGACGTCTGTTGCGTGAGCTCAGTGGTCGTCCCGACTCCACGAGAGCTCTTCCTCGAGGAGACGAGCGACCATTGCCGCCCTCGAACCGACACTCAACTTGGCGAACATTCGGCGGAGATGGGTCCCGACGGTCCACGTGCTGATGTCGAGGACGCGAGCGATCGTCTTGTTCGGATAGCCCTTCGCGACCATTCGGGCGATCTCCTGTTCGCGTGGGCTGAGCACGGGGTGAGCCCACTCCGGCCGCGGAGAACGAATCAGCAGGCACCGAACGCCGTCCACCTCCACGTCCAGCATGATCGCACCCTCGTCACTTCCGGATCGCGGCGAAGGGACACGGTCGCTTTCGCTCTTCACTTGGCGGATCAGCTGGCGGACCTGCGACCTCGCCTCGTCCCCGGTGGTCCCAGCTGACCGGGCGGTCACCTGTGCCGCAGACGTGCGCCTGCCTGGAGAAGAAAGTCGGCTCATCGCCATCCCGGCTCACCGTATGCGCCGCCACCACCCCAGAC
>JBOGVL010000338.1:0-3177 GCA_050692535.1 Actinomycetota bacterium
GTCGAACTCGGGGCAGTTCAGGAAGGGGTCGAGGATCCGGTCCCGCGGACGTCGACGAGGATGAGGTCGCGATGCTTCGTGTACGGGGTCCGGTCGAAGTAGACGGTGACGCTGAACGGGTCGATCGCGGGATAGCTCGGGCCGCCCTGGAGGAACACGACCGGGTCGCGGCGGACCGGCTCGTGTCCCCGCACGATCGCGAACGCCACGGAGATCGTCGGGCTGTCGGGATCACCCCACGTCTCGGGGACGAGGAGCTCGCCACAGTCCACCGGGCGGTCCGTCGGCAGCTCGACCGGACACTCGGGCAGGAAGCGGATCCGGCGCTCGGCGTCCGCTGGGAAGCCGCTCGCCGGGATGCTCCCCAGCGTCCCCGATGCGAGCAGGAAGGCCAGGGCTGCCAGGGGAGCCCTCCGTCGCAAGCGCATCGGGCAAGCATCGACCTTCGGAGATCGGGGGCGCAAATCGGCTGGGCGCGTCACCTGGGCTTCGCGGCGACCTCGGCGAGACGCGTCCTCACGACCTTCTTCACGAGCGTCACGGGCAGACGCTTGCCGTACTCGAAGCTGATCGTCCCCTTCCCGGTGACGAGCTCGCCGAGCTCCTCGCGGTGCATCTCGATCGCCTGCGAGCTCATCGGGAAGAAGCTGTAGTGGTCCCTGAATGCCATGTAGCCGAACAGCCCCTTCCCGCCGAGGAGGAACCCCGGCATGCTGTAGGTGATCCCCTCCTCGGCCTGGGGTGCCGCCGCCGCGATCGTCTCGCGCAGCTTCTGGAGCGGGACCCGCTGCTCCGGCGGCAGGCTCTTGAAGTAGCTCTCGACGCTCTTCGGCTTCTCCATGCCGCCTCCTATCCGAACGAGCCCGTGACGATCTCGCCCGCCGGTTCGTAGGTGCCGATGAAAACGCCGGTCTTCGAGACCTTGCTGTCGACGAGCCGGAGTGCCGACGGGACGGCGCCGTCCGCGAACAGGCGCTTGCCCGACCCGAGCACGACCGGGAAGACCCACAGCCGGTACTCGTCGACCAGGTTGTGCGCGAGCAGCGTCTGGATCAGGTTCGCGCTGCCGTGCACCTGCAGCTCCGGTCCGTCCTCCTGCTTCAGCTTCGCGAGGCCCTCGGCCGCGTCCCCTTCGATCCGGACCGAGTTGCTCCACTCCGGCGTGAGCGGACGGTGCGACGCGACGTACTTCGTGGCGTCGTTGAAGACCTTTGCCCCAGTCTCCTCGGGGGCGTGCGGCCAGTAGGCGGCCATGATGTCGTACGTCCGGCGGCCGAGCACCATCGCGAAGGGCTTGTTCGTCGCCTCGTCCATGACCTGGCCCAACAGGTCGTCCCAGTAGTTCACGGACCAGCCCCCGAGCGCGAAGCCGCCGCTGTCGTCCTCGCCGGGTCCGCCCGGCGCCTGCATGGCGCCATCGAGACTCAGGAACGTGGTGACCAGGAGCTTTCTCATCGCGCCTGTCCTTTCGTCGAGCCGGGGCGCTCCAGCCGCCCCGCCGAGCATAGGACTGCCCCGGGGACAGGACTCATCGCCGTATGACGCGGCGCGCTGCTATACAGACCTCGTGGCCACCTACGTCGCCCTGCTGCGCGGGATCAACGTCGGCGGGAGGAACCCGATCGGGATGCCGGCCCTGAAGGCCTGCTTCGAGGAGAACGGGTTCGAGGACGTCGCGACGTACATCCAGAGCGGCAACGTCATCTTCCGATCCTCGGGGAGCGCGTCGGCGGAGCTCACGCGCCGGATCGAGAAGATGCTCGCCGCGTCGTTCGACCACTACGTGCCCACGGTGGTGGTCCGGAGCCGAACGCAGATGCGCGCGATCGTCGACCGGGCGCCGAAGGGCTTCGGCGCCGCGCCGGCGACGTACCGGTATGACGTCGTCTTCCTGAAGGAGCCGCTCGCGGCGCGGACCGCGATGAAGAGCCTCGAGCTGAAGCCTGGCGTCGACGCCGCGCACCCCGGCACCGGCGTCCTCTACCTCTCGAGGCTGACCAGTCGTGCGACCTCGAGCCGGCTGAACAAGATCGCCTCGTCGCCGATCTATCCGAGCGTCACGATTCGCAACTGGAACACCACGACGAAGCTGCTCGCCCTGATGGGCTGATCGTCAATCGGTCAGACGAGGAACGGCTCGAGCGCCCGCTCGAACGTGCGGGCGATCTTGCGGTAGCCGGTGTCGTTCGCGTGCGGGTCCCCGAAGAACTCCTCCGAGCAGAACCAGGTCCATCGGCAGGTGAGCGCGACGTTGAGCGGGACGCGTCGCCCGTCCACGACGGCCGTGTCGTCGAAGTCGTCGATGTGGAACGTCGACGCCACGTCCGCGACGACGGCCCCCGCGCCCTCGTACGCGTGGACCAAGGCGGCATTGAACACGACCCAGCCCCGCTGCGCCGTTCGTGCGCGCATCCGGCCCTGGGGCACGAGCCCCCACAGACCGAGGAGGGGGTCGTAGTACGTCATGCCGAGGATCGGCACGTCCGGCCCCGCCGCCGCCCGGAGCGACTCCACGATCGTCGTCACGCGCTCCTCCAGCTCGGGGGCGAGCTCCTCGACGCAGGACCTGTTGAGCACGAACGTGCCGAAGTCGAGACACCGGTCGACGAGTTCGTTGCTCCCGATGTCGATCGTGATGAAGGCCGTCTGCCCCGGATGGCTTCCCAGGAACGCGACGGCGGCGTCCAGCTGGGACCCCTCGGCGTACTCGCAGAGCGAGCCTTCGCCGGTGATCAGGGACTCGCTCTCCTCCCCCGGGCATCCGAGCTTCCGCCTCGCGAGACCGGGGATCAACTCGGCGGCGCTCCGCCAGAGGACGTCGACGTAGCCCTCGCGGGTCGGGCCCGCGTCCGGCTGGTACCCGACCGCGAGCGAGTCGCCGAGCGAGACGTAGAAGACGTCGTCGGTGCCGGCGGGCGCCGAGGGGGCGCCGGCCCAGGTCGTCGAGACCACCGTCGCCGCCGCGATGAGGGACGACGTGACCCGGTGCCGCACGATGCCTCCTTCGTCGTCGACTCGGTGCCGTACCGCGACGGACCGTACGAGGCTGGGGTCGGGGGTGCAACTCAGCCCCGTGCCGCGCCCGCACGGACTGCTCGAGTGCGATGCGCGGGGCTTCCTGTTCGAGGTGGATCAGGCCTTCGCCGACTTTGCCGAACGCAGCGATCGAGCGGGGCG
>JBOGVL010000339.1:0-3172 GCA_050692535.1 Actinomycetota bacterium
TCGGACCACAGGCGTTCGGTCTCGAACGCCGTCGCGTGCGCCGGGCCGCCCTCCTCGAAGCGGACGAGGTCTCGCAGGTCCAGCTCCTCCACGCGGCGAAGCCTACCCCGGCCCGACGGCCGGTCCCGGCGGGCCCTTCGGTAGACTGCCCGCTTCGGCGACGCCCGCCGAAACGTCCGCCCAGCCAAGGAGCGTCCGGTGCCCACGTTCTCGTTCTCGAAGCAGTCTCCGACCTCGGCCGCGGCCGACGTCCTCGTCCTGCCGGTCTTCGAAGGCCTTCAGCCCGGGCCGGGGGTTCGCGAGGTGAAGGGGATCGACCTCCTCGGCCTGTATGGCGCCGCCGGGAACAAGGGCAAGCGCGGCGAGAGCCTGCTCGTTCCCAACACCGGGAACCCGGAGCTCGCGGCGTCGGCAGTCCTGCTGGTCGGCGTCGGCCGGCGGGCCGAGGCCGGCCCCGACGCGTGCCGCCGCGCGATCGGTCGCGTCGCGGCCCAGCTCGCCAAGCGCGCTCGCGTGGCCACGACGCTCCCGCAGATCGCCGGGCGCGCCTTCGAGGATGCGGTGCAGGCCACTGCGGAGGGTCTGCTGCTGGGTGCCTATCGGTTCGAGCGGTACAAGTCCAACGGCGAGCCCCGCGCGCTGGAGGAGGTCCTCGTCCTCGGTGGCCCGAAGGCCGACGTCCGGGCCGCGAGGTCGGCGCTGCAGCGCGGAGAGATCGTCGCCGAGTCGCAGATGTGGGCGCGGGACCTCGTGAACACGCCGGCCCTCGACCTGTCGCCGGCGCAGCTCGCCAAGGAGGCGCAGGCGATGGCCAAGCAGGTCGGGCTGACGTCGAAGATCTGGACCGAGGCCGAGCTGAAGCGAGGCGGGTTCGGCGGGATCATCGGCGTCGGGCAGGGCAGCGTGAACCCGCCCCGCCTGATCGAGCTTCGCTACCAGGGGGCGGGTCGCGCGGCGCCGATCGCACTCACCGGCAAGGGCATCGCGTTCGACTCCGGTGGCCTGTCGATCAAGGACGCCACCGGGATGGAGCACATGAAGAGCGACATGGGCGGCGCGGCGTCGATCCTCGGGGCGATGCGCGCGATCGCACTTCTGAAGCCGCGGGTCAACGTCATCACGGCGATCCCGTCCTCGGAGAACATGCCGAGCGGCTCGGCGATCCGGCCCGGCGACGTGCTCCGGCACCGCAGCGGGAAGACCTCGGAGGTCCTGAACACCGACGCCGAGGGCCGGCTCGTGCTGGCCGACGCCCTCGCCTATCTCGCCGAGCAAGAGCCGCGGGCGATCATCGACACCGCGACCCTCACCGGCGCGTGCATGATCGCGTTGGGTGAGGAGGTCTGGGGGGCGATGGGGAACGATCGCGGCCTCGTGCGCGACGTGCTCGCGGCGGGCGATGCCGTCGGCGAACCCGGCTGGGAGCTCCCGATGTACGAGCCCTACCGCCGCCTGATCGACTCCGACGTGGCCGACATCAAGAACATCGGCAAACGATGGGGCGGCGCGATCACCGCCGCGATGTTCCTCCGCGAGTTCGTCGGCGACGTGCCGTGGGTCCACCTCGACATCGCCGGCCCCGCCTTCGCCGACCGCGCGGGCGACTACTGGCCCAAGGGTGCGACGGGCGTTCCCGTCCGCACGCTCGTCCGGTACGTGACGTCGCAGGCCGGCGCGCGCGGGCGGTGAGCACGCGCGAGGGCGAGGACGGCGCGGAGTCCGGCCCGGTCCTCGCGGTCTTCGCGCATCCCGACGACGCCGAGATCGCCGCCGGCGGCACGCTCGCCAAGTGGGCCGCCGCGGGCCGGGACGTGCACCTCCTCGTCCTGACGAACGGCGATCGCGGCTCCCAGGACCGCGGGCTCGACCGGGACGAGCTCGCCCGGATCCGGGCGGCCGAGACGGTGGAGGGCGCCCGGGTTCTCGGCCTGGCGAGCGCCACGGTCCTCGACGTGCACGACGGGGAGCTGGAGAACACGCCGGCGATTCGCGCCGAGGTCGTCCGGGCGATCCGGCGTATCCGTCCGATCGCGGTGGTGTCGTGCGACCCGACGGCGTGGTTCTTCGAGAACCGGTACTACAACCACACCGATCACCGGACGGCGGGCGCGATCGCGCTCGACGCGGCCTTCCCCGGCGCGGGCAATCCCCACTACTTCTCCGATCACCTGGACGAGGGCCTCGACCCGCACGACGTGCCCCGCGTGTGGCTCGCCTGGACGCTGGAGCCGAACCATCACGAGGACGTCACCGGTCACCTCGAGACGAAGGTCGCGGCCCTCGCCGAGCACGCGAGTCAGCTCGCAGAGGGCATCCGATTCTTCGAGGAGGAGCTGCAGAAGGAGGCGGAGGCCTCGGGTCGCGGCATCGGCGTCCCGCACGCCGAGCCGTTCCGCGTGCTCGACCTGCGGGGCCCGTAGCCGGCCCCGACTTCGCGAGGCGAAGCCGGGGCTGAGGGGCTGTCGCTTCGCTCCTTGAGCCCTAGGGCCTCACCCCGTTCGCGAACACGACCTCGCGGAAGTCGTTCACCGGGTCGGCGAAGCGCTCCGCGAAGACCCCCCGCGCCCGCTGGAGGAACGCCTCGAATCCCGGGTCACCGAGCATCGACCGGACGAACCGGCCCGTCGCCCACGTGGCGAGACCTTCGACGTACTCGTCGAGCGCGTATCGGAAGCGATACCGGCGCACCTCGGTCCGGACGGTCCGGAGCCCCGCGTCCATCAGCGCCTCCTGGATCGCCTCCCGGTCGCGGAAACGGTCGCGCCACGGGAGCCGCTCGTTCATGGCCGGCTGCAGGATCGGGCGCGGCACGACGGACTCGACGAGCTCCAGCCACGTCCGCGAGAGTTCGTCCTGTCCGTCCGCCCACGCCGTGAGCGCCATCCGTCCGCCGGGGCGCATCACCCGGACCATGTCGAACAGGGCCGTCTGGTACTTGGTGAAGTGCGCGATCACGAAGTTCGCAATCACGGCGTCGAAGGCCCCGTCGCGGAACGGTAGGTCGATCGCCTCCGCCGCCGCCACGCGAACCGCGGGCCGGGCGGCGCGGCCGACCCGGAGCATGCCCGTCGACTGGTCGATCCCCACGGCGTCGGCGCCGAGAGCGATCGCCGCCGCCGCCGCGACGCCAGTGCCCGTCCCGACGTCGAGCACACGCACACCCGCCTCGACC